>NZ_JVVG01000070.1:0-6088 GCF_001053265.1 Carnobacterium sp. 1290_CSPC | reverse complement strand
ATAAACACTCCTAACTTCGGTACAGCTTCCATGTAAAGTATAACCCACTATACTTTACTTGTGTAAAGGTGGGGTCTTGCAGACAGCTTATTGGCTTTAGCAAGCCAATGGATCAGCGCACCCTTATGGTGCAATTAGCTGATACGATTTGAGGTTTTCGTGGTCTCCAAAAATTGTCGCTCCTAAAACCTCAAACAAAAATAAAAACCCCCTTCGACTTTCGTCAGGGGGCTTTCTTACGGTTAATTTTTTATAACATCATTTCTTTTATTAAAATAAGTAATAATAAAATTTGATAAGTAAAAAGCAATTATAGGGATTATATACAGGCGATTAAATGAAAAAAAATTAACTCGATTATCGTAAGATATAATTATATAAACTATTAATAAAATTATAGATATAATCTGGATTTTTATATCATAAAAATTATTAAAATAAGTCAGTAAATAGAGTAATATAAAAATAATCACGACTATAAATGTTCCAATAGTTACTTCCACAGCATCAAATCTAGAGAAAAATCTTTGTATATTTACATAAGTGGTAAACAACAAAATTATAAAAGGGACTAAAATATAGGAAAGCATAAAAGTTTTTTTTCTCATTTTCTAATACCTCACTATTAAAATCTTACGCTAACCTCGATTTCGTGTGCTCCGTTCATACCATATACACGTCCTGTAGCCCAAGATGTCGCGCCTGATAAACCAACTCCACTAGCTCTGTATTTTTTATCTGAAGGAATAATATTAAAAGAGGTACCTGGTCGAACAGTAGGTGAACTACCTTGATAATTAATGCCATATCTGACACCTCTATTTGTTGTATAGTAAAGACCACTAGTCGGAACCCATGAACCATAAACTCTATTAATCCTTACATAACCTGTAGAATTCTTAGAAAAATCTACTGATAAATTAGCTTTAATGCCACCAGATACTTCAGAAGAAGATCGCACAACGGCATAAGCGTTAGGTGACACATATTCTTGGAAATTTTCAGCTGCTTTCTTAAAAGGTTTAAATGCTATAATCTCATCATTATCTTTTGGTTCCTCGGCGGGTAATTCAAAAGTAACTTCATAATTTTGAATTTCCGAAATTGTACCGTCTTCATTTGAATATATATTACTATTTACTTGTTCTATTTCAACGTTGTAGTCTTCTTCATTTCCCGAACCAAAAATTTCTCCCGTAACATAAGTTTCATCATAAATTTCAGTATTACTTACTTCATCAGCTTTAACTAAGTTATTTCCATAACCTAATAAAAAGAAACCACTCAACATAATACTTAATGCAAACTTTTTGTTCATTACCACAATAAACACCCCCTTTATAGATTTTTAATAATCAAAATATAGCACAATAAATCACGAAATGAAAGCGTTCCCTATACTGTTGTATTAGCTTCTATCACTATATTAATAAGGTAGCTGAAAATATGAGATTATTTTATATAAATCTGTCGAGATATTCTTTCGCAGCTTTTTTAAAATAACCAACGGGGTGCGTGTATTTTTTGTGAGCAACGTAAGAGATATGTTTTGCCACATTATCAAGTGTAGATCTATCGGCAATTTGTTGGTATAGCGGATAAACTTCTAATTTATCCATATTTCCACCCATTCTAATATCCTGGTTATATTTAAAAATTAACACTTAATTTTTATTAAGCTACTTTTGGCGAAAAGCTAAAAGCTCGTATTTCTTTACGGACTAAACTTTTTTTAGTTCCGCTTGTATCAAGAGTCTTAAGTTATTTTTTTAAAAATATAGCCCACCATTTTCGATTACTATGCTCACTTTGCTGATTTGCTTTTTTTTCACTTTCTAATGATTCGATGTGCTTATTTGTGCTTAATTGTAATTGTTGTTGTTGATCAATCAAACGATGCGCAGATTCTAAACGTTGAGATAAAGATTTAATTTGCTCATCTTTGACACGTATTTGTGATTCAAAAAATGATAGCATATTCCTATAATTTGTATAGCTATTTGTATTTTCTACGCTAGCATCTTTATTATCATCAACCAGTATTTTTTCTAATATATATCGATTCATCGATTGATTATTTTTTTCAGCATTCTTCTTGATTTTTTCTCGTTCATTAGCAGTTAAACGTAACTGTACTTGCACCTTATCATTTTTTACATTCCCCATGCTATGAATCTCCTATCATTTTCATATGATGATACATCATAACCCCATATCAACTATTTTTTCCAAAATACCGTTTTAAATAATCTTTAGCTGATTTTTTAAAATAGCCAATAGGATGTGAATATTTTTGATGAGCTACATAAGAAATATGTTTTGCCACATTATCAAGTGTAGACCTATCAGCAAGCTGTTGGTATAGCGGATAAACTTCTAATTTAAATTGCTCAATCAATTCCTGGTCACCAGGAGAAATGACACCGTAATAAATTAACCATTCAGTAAATTTATTATTATATTCTGATGTGTCTTCTTGAGGTTGTTCGTCATATTTATTCTCTACCCAAGGTTCAGTTTGTTCAGGTTTCCAGGTAAATAAGTAGCCAGTTAAAGGATTTCCACGCGTATTTTTCTTTATTTTCTTTACTTTCAGATTTTTAAAATAAGGAGCTAGTTCTTTAATTACTGGTTTTAAAATCCGCTTATCAATATCACTTGTACTATAAGACTTAGGACAATTTAATAAGAATTTGAAATCGTCTATTTTGAATTCTTTTTTTCCAATTGTTCGCCATTGCTTTAATAAACGATACATCGTTTTAGCATATGTAGAGCGAATATGAGTAAATTCAGCTAATTCATATGTTGTAAATTCTACTTGAAGTCGATTTACAACATATTCAAAAACCTCTGAAACTTTTACTATTGCAGTCATTTCACTCAAATCATCGTTCCATTCAAATTTAAAACGAGTAAAGAGATTCATTAATTCAAATGAATTTGAAGTCCGCTCAATATAGTGAATATTAGCTACTTTTTTTCCAAGGCTTTCAATGGTATCTTGGAATCTTTTATTGTTCGCAACAGAATAGTTAGCTAACTCAGCTAGTTCAAATTTATCTAACTTTATTTCTCGCGTACCTTTATTACGTACTTTAGCTATGATTGAAAAGAAAAAATTCATTTCTTCTGAAGTCCATGTTCGCATATTAATACTATTTAAATCATTATGATATTTTACTACTTCATTTTTCATTTGAGTCGCGCTCCTTTTCGTGACTCAAATATTAATATAAAAATATTTTTAGGTCAAATTTTTATATTGACTCAATAAACCAACAATTTGTCCCAAATGAACCCAACAATCTGTCCTTAATAACCAACAATTTGTCCTTAATAACCAACAATTTGTCCCAATAAAAGTGCCGTACACCTTACTCTCCCAAGGGTTGAAAATCGGCTAAACATATATCTAAACATTATCTAAACAAAGATTAATTAAACATATTTATCTATTTATCGTATTTTCTCTAAATCACCCCTGAGGTTTTTTCTAAAAATAAAAAAGGAAGCCTTGCTAACGCAAGCCATTAAAAAAAGGGGCTTTGCCCCTTTTAAACCCCTTATGTTCAAGAAAAAGTAGTCTTGAATGACCAAAAACCTTGAACATCTAAGTAATTTTGTTAAATTTTCTGCATTTGAATGCATGCCAACGCATGGTCAAGGGTTAACACCCTTAACAAACCCCTGAAATACGTTCAGAAGAAAATTAAAGGGTATAGGTCGTAGTACCCCCCAGAAGTTAGTTGATTTTTTCAAAAATCTCCCCTATTCCTTTCCTCATTCCCAACTCGAAAAAACATCCAAATAGGTACGAATATCGGCTTTTCTCTTGTTTTGCAAAAGCAAAATGACTCAAAAATAAAAGTTGTTTTTTTAATTGAGTACTTATATAGTTTTCTCAAGTATAAAAATACTATTACATATCCAGGAGGGAAATAATGAAATTAAAGAAAATACTTGTTATCACTTCGCTAATTGTAACTTTAGCTCCAATTGCTTTATTTTCTGCAAATACTGATACAGTCTATGCAAGCGAAACAGAAAATATTCAAGAAACTCCAGCAGACATAACTTATGAAGAATCACTAAATCTTCCATATGCAGATTTGAGTGCAGATTTAAATTCTAACAATCGCGGAATTACACTTTTTAGCACAAAGAACCCAAGTAGTGTTACCGACTACAAAAATTTAGGCTATAAAAACATAGAATATACTGCGTGGACAGGATACAAAAAAGTTGCTAGCACAAAATCAAAAAGAATAGCAACTTATGTAGTTACAAACGTACTAGGCTTTATACCTAGCACTTATGTAAGAACAGCTATAGGAATATACGATCTAACAAGCACACTACAAACACAAAATCCAGACGTTTGGCCAACTGTAAACACAAGAAATATTCTAGCAACATCTCCTAGAGGTACAGAAGTAATAATAGGTCAACAAACTATAGTTAAATATTACGGAAATAGCGCTAGAACCAAATTAATTAAAACGATTAATAAAACTTATTGGGTAGGGTAATAAAAAAAAGAGATTCAAGATATCATTTTGAATCTCTTTTTTTATGTTCAAATATCATAACAACTAAATTTATAGCCAACAAAACAAGAAAAATATTCTCAATTTTATAAGAATTATCCCACACAAAACTAACAATAACTAAAATTAAAATAAGCAAAAAAAATGTGATTTTTGATAAAGATATATTTTTCATAAAAACTCCTTAATATTTAAATTTATTAATCTATTTTTCTTTCTCTATGTCTATTTGATTTAATATACTGACCTATCACATAAGCAGAATTATCACATAACAAGGGAAACCAATCATCAAATCATTCATCAGCTGCATAATCAAACAACTGAGTAAATTCAATCACATCCTTATCTCTGATAAGCGTACGCATTTCTTTTATTAGTTCATATCTTTCAGATTTAGTAACAGACAGATATATATCAATTTCAGCCCCACTATGCGCTATTGTTTTAGTTTTATCATACTGGTACTTTTCCGGATTGTCTATGTAAGAAAAATACCTAACCATACCTTCTGCATTAGCAACTTTTTGTGGATTTGGAGAAGTAAGTCCTAGTACCCCCAGAAGTTAGTCGATTTTTTCAAAATCTCCCCCAGTCCATTTCCCAATTTCTAAAACAACAAAACCGTGGGCGTTGCCCACACCCACAAACGCAATGCGTTTGATCATGCCTCTGAAAAGTAGCTAAACATTTATAACTGTTGGCTTTTCTGTCGGTTTCAAAAGCTAATTTACTCAAAAAAAGCTATGCAAGGGTAAACGTTGCTCACGTTGTTCGCCCTTGCATAGCTTTATTTCGCAAATTTTAACGCATTTGCCGACGAAAAGACCTAACAGTTATAAAATACCTAGAATTAATTTAAAACGTCTTAGAACGCAAATATGAGCTTCTAACGACTTAATTCATCTCTATCTCGTGTTTGAGTTTCATTTCTATGAATTTTTTCAAACTCTCCACCTTTTACAAACTCTTTTACTTTGTCTACAACGCCACCAACAAGCGTTTTAACCTGTTCAGTTGTAACCTCCTTAGAGTCTTTAAAGAACGCTTTAAAGCCTTTGTAAATGCCCTTTATTTCGTTTTTAAGCGACTTATTCTCTTTTTCTAAATCTTTAATTATTTCAATATTCCGATTACTCTTACGTACTAAATCATTGTATTTATCCACTAATTCGCTATATTTCCCTTTAACTCTAGTAATTTCTTTAGGTAAATCAGTTTCCGCATATTTTTTTAGATTTTCATTCGCTTTATATAGCTCTTCATAGCTTTTAATCACTGCATTTAATTTACTTTCAGGTATGATGACATTCCCTGTTTTTTGTTCTTCATTTTTCGTAAATTCATGACGTAACTTACCAATTCCAATTGTTTCGCCACTTGGTACTTTGACCGTTTTCGTTTCGTCTTTTAAGTCTAAACTTTCTTTCTTGATTGTTGGTGTTTTATCGTTTGATAACGCTAAAACTTCTGACTTCCGCTGTTCCAGCGTGGTAGTCATCTCTTTTAATTCGTCCTTTGCCTTTTTATATTCAGGC
>NZ_JVVG01000069.1:0-13331 GCF_001053265.1 Carnobacterium sp. 1290_CSPC | reverse complement strand
AAAAACGTATTCGTGTGCTTTAAAATTATTTACCAACACTATTTGTAAAAGAACCATTATAATTTCAATGCTCGTTGCGCTTCTCGTTTCATATCTTTCTCTTTTAAAGCACGACGTTTGTCATATTTTTTCTTACCTTCAGCTACACCTAATAGCACTTTTGCGTAACCGCGCTTAATATAAACTTTTAGTGGCACTAGGGTATGACCTTCCCTTTGTGTCTCTTTTAGTAACTTATTAATTTCAGCTTTCTTCAATAAAAGTTTACGTGGGCGTAGTGGGTCATGGTTAAACATGTTCCCCTGCTCAAATTCGGAAATATGGACATTGTACATCCAGACTTCTCCGCGATCGATTCTTGCGAACCCATCTTTTAAATTCAAGCGTGATTGGCGGACAGATTTAATTTCAGTCCCTGTTAGGACCACACCACACTCGATTGTATCTAAAATCGTAAAATCATGATTGGCTTTTCGATTACGTGCAACGACGTTATCGTCATTTTTCTGCACTTTCTTGCCTTTTGCCATTTAGTCACCTTCTAACTGTTCAAATCTTTTATTTGCGTTTACTTTGACGAATGACAAAGCTCCGTTTCTGATTTGATTTTTTACTCTTACTATTGCTATTTTGCTTATTATTTTGTCCTTGACCGCCAGCTTTGCCGTTCTGTGGCTTGCTACCGGACTTTTTACTCTTCTGACCAGGTCTACCTGTGTGCTTGTTCTTATTCTCCTTATGAGACTTGCTAGCACTAGATTGGTCATTTCGGCGGTTGCCACCATTCGATTCTTTATCTTGTTGACGTCTACGGCTTCTATTGTTACCTTTACGGCCTTTATTATTGCCTCGTCCACCTTTACGGTTATCTTGACGCTGTAAACTAGTTGATTCACCGTTATCTTCACTCTTCACAATGACAAAATCGATGTCACGTGTATCTGTGTTAACATCCATAACTTTAACAGTCACTCTGTCCCCAATACGGTAAGTTTTACCAGTATGCTCCCCAATCATCACTAACTGGCTATCTACAAAGTTGTAGTAATCGTCTTTTAGCATAGAAATATGGACTAAACCTTCAACTGTATTTGGTAATTCAACGAATAAACCAAAACCAGTAACCGACGAAATGATTCCTTCAAATTCCATGCCAATTTTATCCAGCATAAATTCTGTTTTCTTCAAGCTATCCGTTTCACGTTCAGCATCCACACTACGACGTTCCATCTTGGAAGAATGTTCTGCTATATCAGATAATTTCATCTTCATCTTCTCTTGTTTGTCTGCATTTGGACGTGCATGACTTTCATAGAAGTGAATTAAACGATGAACAATCAAGTCTGGGTAACGACGGATTGGTGATGTGAAGTGAGTGTAATCTTCAGCCGCCAAACCATAATGGCCGATTGGTTCAATATCATATTTCGCCTGTTTCATCGAACGCAGTAACATCATGGATACAACCGGTTGGAAAGTCGCTCCTTCAACCTCACGCAAGACATTTTGAATATCTTTTGGACGAATAGAAGATTTTGTCCCTTGTGGCACAATACCAAAGGCCGTCACAAATTCTAAGAAACGTTGCATTCTATCTTCATCCGGTTGCTCATGGACACGGTAGATGAATGGCAATACTTTCCTTGTAAAGTGGCCGGCAACTGTCTCGTTGGCTGATAACATGAACGATTCAATCATCCGCTCCCCAACGCCACGATCAAGCATTTCAATCGCTGTGGGATGACCTTCACCATCAACTATAATTTTCGCTTCACGAGAATCAAAGTCAATGGCACCACGGCTAACACGTTTATTGTATAAAATCTCATGTAAGGCAGCCATATTTTCCAACATATCAGTGATCTCACTGTATTTTTCCCGTAATGCTGGATCATTATCTGTGATAATGGCATTCACATCTGAATAAGTCATTCGGTAATCTGAGTGGATAATTGACGGATGGATATCATAATCAATAATACCGCCGTTATGGTCAATTTCCATGATAGCTGTCATTGTTAAGCGGTCCACATTTGGATGTAATGAACAAATACCATTAGATAAACGTTGCGGTAACATTGGGACTACGCGGTCTGTTAGATAAACTGACGTCCCGCGTTCATAGGCTTCTTTATCCATAGCTGAATCTTCTGTCACATAATAAGACACGTCAGCAATATGAACGCCTAATTGAAAGTTCCCGTTTGGCAATTTACTTAATGAGATGGCATCATCCAAGTCTTTTGCATCTGCCCCATCAATTGTAATAGTCAACAAGTCACGATGGTCCTTACGTCCTTTTAAGTCATCATTTGAGATGGTTTCAGGCACTTCATTGGCATGATCTAAAACTTCATTAGGGAATTCATGCGGAATTTCAAACATGTTTAAAATGGCAAGGATATCTACACCTGGCTCGTCTTTATGACCGATTTGTTGGATGACGTTACCCACAACTGCAAATGGGTGTTGGTCATCTGGATAATCCACTAATTCGACAACAACGATTTCACCTTCTACTGGATGTAATCCGTCTGGTTTTACCAAGGCGGTTAAATTGTCTAAACCATGGTTTTGCGGTTTCACGCTACCGATAAAACCTGTTGACGCTTTATCATTATCGTTAAAGGGCGTAAACTCACCTGTAAGACGTGTCGTATGGCGGACTAATACTTCAGCGATTTCACCTTCAGCTGACTTGTCATTGGCAGGATGAGCTTCTCTGGTGATTTTTACTCGCACTTCATCACTTTGCAAGGCACCATTGGTTTTGCCTTTACCGATGAAAATGTCTTTTTCAAGTTCATCAGTTTTGACGAAACCAAATCCACGTGCATTCTGGGTAAATACCCCTGTATAAGTGGCTTTGTCTTGTTTGATACTTAAGCTACCGTTGCTTGTAATGGCAATGTCACCAGCTTGCTCTAATTTAGCGAGGGTTTTCACCAAATCGGCAAAATCGTCTGCTTGGTCATAAGACAAAGCTTGGCTTAAAGTTTGTGCTGTGTAATTTTCTTCTGAACTCGCCAACTCGGCAAGGATTTCTTTTTTCATATAATTAATTTTTCTACTCACTATTTCACTCCCAATTTAGGTTGGTTAAATATTCTATTACTGTGTCTTCAAATTCGTGGTGGTATTTACCGACTGTGATTACATGCCTTGCTGAATTAAAGGTATTTAAATAAACGGGTGCAGTGGTAATGGCATCTGCAAACTGCTCTCCAGCGGTTGGGTCAACTAATTCATCTTGACCAGAAGCTGCAATGTAGATTGGCACTTTCAATTCATCTAGTCGTGCGCTTAAGTCACGGTTCATGGCATGAACACCGGTAAGGGTTGTATGTAATTGTTGGGCTACTTTGTTGTCCGACTGGTTAATTTCTGCTTCGGTCTTACCAGCGTATTTTTGGACTTTTCGGGCATAGGTCATAAATGATGTTGGTACATTGGAATCAGTAATAGCTTGATCTGTGACAATAGGTGTATTAAATACGCCCCCACCAATTGCCGGATTATTTAAAATCACGGAGATAGCCACTGTACCACCTAATGACAAGCCAAAAACTGCCATCTGCTTATAGCCTTTTTCAAGCATAAAATCGTAGGCATCTTGACCGTCTTGTAACCATGCAACTGGATTGTCTTCCTTAATTAAATCGAAGACGTCCATAGTGCCATGTCCTGTTAAATGAGGTGCATAAACAGTGTAACCTTCACGATTTAACCGACGTCCCAACATCCGCACGTCGTTCGAAGTACCTGTAAAGGCGTGGAAAAGGATTACTGCCCTTTCATCACCTTCAAAGAAAAATGGTTCTGGTAATTTTGCTTGCATGCATATCCACTCTCAATCTTACTATATTATCATAATTTATACATAATGACTTCGCTATTCCATTGTAAGTTTTATTCGCTTTTAAATCAATTAATTGCATTGTCATCAGCAAACGTAAGGCATAAAAATAGCGGTCCCCTAGCAGAACCGCCCAAATGTTATGAAGATAAGTTTGCTAATAGTAAGGCAATCACCATAAAGGCTACACCTAAGATGATTGTAAATCGATTTAAAACAGCTTCAAATCCGCGTGCTTTTTTCTTTTTACCAAACATTGCATCGCCACCACCAGTTAAGTTACTTGCACTGTTTCCTTTAGAAGGTTGTGCAACAACTACTAGAATTAGTAAAAAGGCGATAATAATTAGAATGGTTAATAATATATTATACAAAAGATACCCCTCCGTTTTAATGTCCTAGTTATTCTACCATAAGTATGGTTGACATACAATTGTGGGCAAATAAAAAAGGCGACCGAAGTCACCTTTTCTATTTGATTATTCGCCTTGGTTTGCACGCATTTCTTTATATAATTCAACTTCATTTGGTGAACAGTATACAAAGTGGTTTGGTGCGATTTCAACCATTGTTTCGTCACCTTTGAAAGGTTCATGGTTGTAACTAATACGTTGGCGGTTGCGTTCGTAGATTGGATCTGGCAAAGGAATTGCAGATAAAAGACTCTTCGTATAAGGGTGTAGACCGTGGTAATACAATTCGTCAGCATCAGCAAGTTCTACTATTTTACCCATATACATTACGGCAATACGGTCAGAAATGTATTTCACCATTGAAAGGTCATGGGCGATGAATAGGAATGTTAAGCCAAAGTCCTTTTGTAATTCTTCAAGCAAGTTGACTACTTGGGCTTGAATCGATACGTCAAGGGCTGAAATTGGCTCATCCGCTACAATCATTTTTGGTGCCACTGCAAGTGCACGTGCAATCCCGATACGTTGACGTTGTCCACCAGAGAACTCATGTGGGTAACGGGTAGCATGCTGTGGGTTTAACCCAACTTGCTCTAGTAAATCAGCGACTTTCGCTTTACGTTCAGTTTTTGTCTTCACTAAACCGTGAATTTCTAGACCTTCAGCAATAATGTCTTCAACCTTCATACGAGGGTTTAAAGATGCATACGGATCTTGGAAAATCATTTGGATATCTTTACGGAAATCTAACATATCACGTCGATTTTTTAATGAAGCAATATCTTTATCTTCAAAAATGATTTCACCTGAAGTTGGTTGGTATAAACGCATAACAGCACGTCCGGTAGTTGTTTTACCAGAACCAGACTCACCAACTAAGCCAAATGTTTCACCTTTGAAAATGTCAAAAGAGATATCGTCAATGGCGCGTACTTCACCTTTTGAGCCTTCATTGAAGTATTGTTTTAAATTTCTGACTTTTAAAATTGGTTCTTGCTCATTAGCCAATTGCGTCATCTCCTTCCCTATCTACTCCACCTGTTGCAATCACACCTTCAGTATCTGCTGATGTAACCACTGCAGTATGATTATCTAACTCAGCTCGAGGTGCACCATCGTTGTAGCCTTCTGGCACGATACCTTTTGATAGACTTTCGTAGATTTTGTGACGACGTTGAATTTCAGCTGGCTCTTCTACTGCTGGCGCATCTGGGTGTAATAGCCAGGTTGCAGCGGCATGTGTTGGCGATACTTGGAACAACGGTGGTTCTTCCTCGTAATCAATTTCCATCGCGTATTCAGAACGTAAGGCAAAGGCGTCACCTTTTGGCGGATCCAATAAGTCTGGTGGTGTACCAGGGATTGAAACCAATTTACCTGCAGTATCTAATGTTGGCATTGAACCGATTAGCCCCCATGTATAAGGATGTTGTGGGTTGAAGAAGATTTCGTCCACATCACCGTATTCAACGATTTTACCAGCGTACATAACGGCCACACGGTCAGCAACGTTTGCAACAACACCCAAGTCATGTGTGATGAAAATGATTGATGTATCAATTTTATCTTGTAATTCTTTCATTAATTCAAGAATTTGTGCTTGTATGGTTACGTCTAAAGCCGTTGTTGGCTCATCCGCAATTAAGACACGCGGGTTACATGCCAAGGCAATCGCAATAACGATACGTTGACGTTGTCCACCTGAGAATTGGTGTGGATAATGGTCCATACGTTCGTGTGCTTTTGGAATACCTACTAATTCTAGTAATTCTTCCGCTCTTGCATAGGCTTCTTTTTTAGATTTATTTTGGTGTAAGATAATCGGTTCAGCAATTTGCTTACCAATTTTCATTGTAGGGTTTAATGAAGTCATCGGATCTTGGAAGATCATGGCGATATCTTTACCACGAATACCTTGCATCTCTTTTTCAGATTTCTTCAATAAGTCTTCGCCGTTAAAAAGGATTTGACCACCTTTAACATCAGCGTTATTGGCTAATAAACGCATTACGGTACGAACGGTTACAGATTTACCTGATCCAGACTCACCTACGATTGCTAACGTTTCCCCATGTTTCAAGTCAAAGTTCACTTTACGAATGGCTTGAACATCACCAGAATACGTTTTGAAATTAATTTCTAAGTCTTTTACTTCTAAAATGTTTTCTGTTTTATTACTCAATTCTGCTCAACTCCTTAATCATTCGTTTTTGGATCTAGAGCATCGCGCAAACCATTTGCTAACATGTTGAATGCAATCATGACGATACAGATTACACCCGCTGGGTACCACATTAAATGAGGCAAGAATCTAAATGTCTTGTACCCATCATTGATTAATGTACCTAGAGAAGCATTTGGTGCTGGAATACCTAAACCGATGAAACTCAAGAACGCTTCGAAGAAAATCGCAGACGGAATTGAGAATACTGTTTGGATAATAATGATACCTGACAGGTTAGGTAAGATGTGACGGAAAGAAATTTTCCATGCAGATTCACCTAAAGAGCGGGCAGCCAAGATGTACTCTTGGTTTTTAATTTTCATTGTTTGCGCACGAATTACACGAGCCATTGAAATCCACTCTGTAATTGCTAATGCAATGATGATTGACATGATACCTGGTTGTAATACTAATAACATTAGGATTACGATAACCAAGTTCGGTACACCTGATAGGATTTCTAAGAAACGCATCATGATGTTGTCAATACGACCACCATTCCAACCCGAAATAATACCGTAAGGTACACCGATTACTAAGTTGAATAAGGCGGCCATCATACCGATAAATAGCGATACACGTGTACCGTATAAGACACGTGATAATAAGTCACGTCCTAAAGCGTCAGTACCTAAGTAGTAGTAAACGCCCTCTGGTACATTATTGGTAGCGTATTGGTCAATAGCTGTTCCGGCTACTTCTGATTTACCATCAAACCAAGCAAAGTTTTCCAATCCAGGAATCTTTGGTGGTAGGTTGGCAAAGGCTACGTTTTGCGCATTTGGATCTGCAGGTGCAATCACTGGCGCCAAGATAGCAAGAATGACGATAATGATCAATACCACTAGGGATACAATCGCTACTTTATTTTTCTTTAAACGACGCCAAGAATCTTGAAGGAAGTTCAATGATTCTCCAGCAATTTGCTCACGTTCAGCGACGTGGTCATGTTGCGTAGCTGGGCGGAATTTGTCAGCTGCAATTGATTTATATGATTGATTGTTTTCAGCCATCTTATTCCCCTCCTTCATTACTTACACGAATACGTGGGTCTACGATACCGTATAACACATCTACAATTAATAACATTAACACTAACATGAATGAGTAAAGAATTGTGATACCCATGATTGTTGGATAGTCATTTGTTTGGATTGATTTAACGAATTGCTCACCAATACCAGGAATTGCGTAAATGTTTTCTACTACCATTGAACCTGTCATCAAGGCAACTGTTAATGGCCCTAATAATGTTAATAATGGAATTAAGGCATTACGTACACCATGTTTGAAAGCTACGGCTGTTTTGCTTAAACCTTTCGCCCGCGCTAATTCAATATAGTCTGAATTCAATACGTCGACCATTTCGGTACGGATGAAACGACTCGAATCGGCTAATGGCGAAATGGCCAATGCTAATGTCGGTAAGACTGTTGCTGCAAATGAACCGTTCCATAAAGCGATTGGGAACCAACCTAGTTGTACGGCAAATACTAGTTGTAGTAATACCGCGAAAACGAAGTTAGGAATTGAACGACCCAAGATAGCCACGAATGTAGCAGTAGAGTCAATCCAAGTATTCTTGTACATAGCTGAAATAACACCTAGTATGATACCAAATGATGTACCGAACAAGATTGCTTGACCACCCAATTGTAATGACGGTCCAATACGGCTACTTAATAAGTCAGTAACTGGTGTATTTGAGAATTGGAAAGATACACCTAAATCACCTGTAAAAATACCTAACATGTAACGTGCGTATTGGACGATCACTGGATCATTCAAACCATATCGTTCGTTCATAATAATGATTTGTTCCGCAGATAACCGGTCCTCATTTTGGAAAGGTGTACCTGGAAGCAGTTTCATTAAGAAAAATGTAATTGTTGCAATTAGAAATATTGTTAAGAACATATAAAATACTCTTCGAAGTAGATATTTGTAATACGATTTCAAATTGCTTCACCTCCTATATTGTGTTAAATTATTGACATATCTGAAAGGATTTGATCTATCAATGATTTATAAACGTTGGAAAAGCATCCTTTTGCTTTTTGCCACGATACCGTTCATTATATCAATTTTTTTGCAAGAAGGTATCACTTTATTTTACTTGAGCAATAGCTACTTTTACTTGTCAGCGCCCTTTTTAATCCTCGGTTTATTCGGATTAATCTTTAAAGACGGGACTTTTGACCTGTTTCAGTACAGTTGGCGTAAGTGGAAACCAAGTGTTTTCTCACAAAATAATTCAAAAAATGATGATGACTCAGAAAGAAATGTACAAAATTTGTCCCAATCAATTGGCAACTGGTACATCGGCTTCCTAAAAATCGGTGGCAGCTTATTAGCAATAAGTTTAATCTTCCTAATCGCCTATTACATTATATAGAATTACCCGGGGTGGACCAAATTATCCGCCCTTTTTATGATATGTTATACTAGTTATCATTACCATGAAACATTATATTCCTAATCATGTTATTTTTCTTACCTAACTTCTAGTAAGCAAAACCCTATCAACCCACCTTCAATTTGGTCTTAATCTGCGGTTAAGGCCTTTTTATTACCCACTTAGTACTGCCGGGATTCATAAGCCTAACTCACCTTAAAACGCAAATAAATCCATTTGGTGACATATCTAGAATTTTTTGTATTTTAGTCAATCTCTTAGAAATATTCACCAAAAGCAGTACAAATTCTAACACAATTATCATTTAGCGTCAACATTCCTCACATATCATAATAAAAACAACCCGCCAAGGCTTGGCGGGTTGTTTCAATAAGTTCCAAATGTCAGCTGAAATTATTCTGCTGTTGTTTTTGAAGCCCATTTGAATGAAGTTGATGCACCAACTTGGTGGTGAACAACGCCTTCAACTGTTGGTTGCTCTAAGTAAGCACCGTAACGTTGGTACAATGGTGCGATACCAGCTTCTTCTAAAATTAAAGACTCAGCTGCGACTAAATCGCTCCAACGTTTATCTAAGTCTTCAGTTTCATCTGATGCAGCTTGGATTAACGCATCGTACTCTTCATTTGAGTAACCAGAATTATTATTATTTCCATCAGTTACGAATAATTCTAAGTAGTTAATTGGGTCAGCATAGTCAGCACCCCAACCTGCGATTTGTAAATCGTAGTCTTGACTGTTATTAGCTGCTACACGATTTTTGAACGGAACTGAAACAATTTGTACTTGTAAACCTGGTAGGTTTGTTTGCAATTGTCCTTGGATATATTCAGCTGAACGTTTCGCATTTTCTGAATCATCTACTAATAATTCAAGTGTAATTGAGTCAGTACCTAACTCCTCTAAACCAGCATTGAAAGCTTCTTGAGCAGCTTCTACATCATAGTCAACAAATCCTGTACCTTCAGTTGAATCTTCACGGAAGTCAACATCTGTTGATGGGTTACTTGCTAATCCTTCTGGTACTAAGTAGTCAGCAGGTAGCGAGCCATTTTGTAACACTTGGTCTGCAAATGATTGTTTATCAATCGCTTGTGAGATACCACGACGAATATTTGTATTCGCTAATGGTGTTTCTTCACCGTTACGTTCTTGGTTCATCTTGATAAAGAACACTGTCGATTCAGGCGCATTATCCATGTTTGGATCACCTTCACGAGCCGCTACATATTCACCAGATACTGTAGTATAGTCAATTTCGCCAGAATCAAATAGGTTTAATGCAGTTGAAGTTTCTTTAAGTACTTGGTATTTAACTGTATCTAACTGAACATTATCTGCATCCCAGTAGTTATCATTTTTCTCTAATGACCAGTTCAAGTTTGTACCATCCCAACCAGATAAGGCAAATGGTCCATTATATAAAACTGTATCTGAGTTTGTTGCATAGCTTTCACCTTGTTCTTCTACAAAAGCTTGGTTAAGTGGGTAGAATGGTGCCATTGATAGTATACCTTCCAAATATGGCACAGGTTTCGCATATGTTACTTCTAATGTTTTATCATCAACCGCAACAGCACCTAATTCTGAAGGTTCCATTTCGCCAGCGATGATTTCAGTTGCATTTTGGATGATACCGTCCGCTAAGTATGAGTATGGCGCTGCTGTATCAGGATCAACTAATCGTTGCCATGCATATACAAAGTCATTAGCTGTTACAGGGTCCCCATTTGACCATGTAGCATCTTCTTTAATTTTGTATGTGTATACAGAACCGTCTTCAGAAATTTCCGGTTCGCCGTCTAATACACCAGCTTCATATTCACCTTCAGCATTTTGACGGTATAAACCTTCATTAACGTTGTTCATCATATCAAATGAAACTGTATCTGTAACCATTGTCGTATCCATTGTTGGTAATTCAGAAGTTGTCGTCCAGTTCAATACTTGTTCGCTTTCGCCAGAACCATTTGAACCTGAATTGTCACTTCCATTACCACAGGCCGCTAGCACTAAACCTGATAAACCAATCACTGCAAGTGATTTAAATAAACTTTTTCTTTCCATAAGAACATCCTCCATATTTAAGCAAATTGCTTAATTAGATATTTATTACAACATGGAGACAATTTACTAGATTTTGAATACGTTGTCAATCTTTTCTTCTCATTATTTTCATGAAATATTCATAATCCCCTCATAAATAAAGACAACCGTTGAAATTTTATCTACGGTTGTCTTGTCACTTGTTCAATTATTGTATTTTATTCTGCACTAATTAAAGTGGCAGTACGTAAGTCAAATTCGTTGCCTACCGATCTGAAAGTGATACCTTCTAAGTTAGGATTTCTTAATTGTGTTTCTACCTCTTGGTATAACGGAATCCATGCCGCATCTTCTGTTAATACCTCTTGGGCAGCAACAAAGTTTTCCCAACGTGCTACTGGATCATTGGCATTTTCACCTTTAGCAGCAGTAATTTCTGCATCATAAGCTTCGTTTGAATAGTCCCCACGGTTGTATGGGCCATCGGTTTCAAATAATTCAAAGAAGTTGATACCATCTGCAAAGTCAGCTGCCCAACCTGTAATAACTAAATCATAATCACGTGCATCTTCCTGGCTTAGACGGTTTTTCTTAGGTACATTTTGCAATGTTAAAGTGACACCTGGTAAGTTATTTGCAATTTGTCCTTGGATATACTCAGCTGTTGTTTTACTTTTCTCGTCATCATCACCTAATAGGTTCAGTGTTAATGTTTCAACACCTAACTCATCTTGTGCTAATGCCCAAAGTCTAGCTGCTTCTTCTGGATCATATTTATCTTCAATTGCAACTTCAGAGACAAAATCTTCTTCCGTTTCTGGGTTAAAGATAAAGTTTTCAGGTACAAATGTAGATACAGGGTTTGATCCATCACCGATTACATTAGTTGCCAACTCTTCGTTGTTGATTGCATAGTCGATCGCTTCCCGAAGATTTTTATTTTGGAATACTTCGTTATTATAGTTGAAGGCTACCCAGTAGTTTCTCGCTTTCGCTTGTTGTACAGCGTCTTCATGATTTAGATATTGCTTAGCTAATTCTCCTGTTAATAATGAGTTATCAACGTCACCTGCTTCAAATAAGTTGACGTTTGTCGAAACTTCTTTGATAACTTGAACATCTACTTCATCAATGGCAATTTTATCAGCATTATAGTAGTCTTCATTTTTCACTAACGACCAAGTTAAACCTGTACCATCCCAGTCAGTCATAGTAAATGGACCAGAGAAAACAAGACTTTCTGAATCAGTACCGTATGCATCCCCTGCTTCTTCAACGAAAGCTTGGTTTTGTGGATATAATGGCGTGAAAGCTAATAAGTTTTCAATATATGGAATTGGTGTTTCTAAACGAATTTCAATAGTATAATCGTCTAAAGCTTCAACACCTAATTCTTCAACCGCTTGATCACCATTCAAAACACCTTCAGCATTTTCAAATCCTGCTAGTAAGTATGAGTATGGTGCCGCCGTATCTGGATTAGCTAAACGTTGAATTGCATATACAAAATCGTGAGCTGTAATTTGATCACCATTTGACCAAGTTGCGTCTTCGCGCATTTTGATTGTATAAGTTAATCCATCTTCAGAAACCTCTGGCAATGATTCAGCCAAGGCTGGTTGGATTTCATTTACATCATTTTCCCAATATAAACCCTCTTGAACATGTCCAATATAGTTAGCACTATTCATATCTGTTACTAATACTGAGTCCATTGTAGCAATTTCAGTTGGTGCCACATAATTGACTACCGCACTTGCTTCCCCATTTGCAGCTTCAGTATTCCCCCCATTACTACCACAAGCACCTAATAAAGCCGCAGTTGCTAGCGTAACCAAAAAACTTTTCTTTATCTTCATAGAAATCTCCCACTTCTAACATATTTTTAATATAAATATCATTTTATCTCATTATTTTATTATGTCAATGGTATCAAACTATAATTTTTGTCAGTAAAAACAATCACGCACAAATTTTTAAAATTTTCTGCAACTTTGTATGCGCGATTTTCATTTAAGTTGAAGTTGACGAAGACAAAAAAAAAGGGTTCTATAATAGATAGTGTTGGTGAGATTTCATGTTGAATCTCATTGACACTATTTTTGTGTACGCAAAAAGGACATAATATCCTTAATGCATGTAAACTACGACGAATACAGAAAGAAGGAAAGATCATGTCCCATACATCTATTATAAAAAAAACTCTGCGGTATTTTCGACAATAATATCGATATTACAATACCAAAATATATGCATCTGTTGCCACTTGAAAAGTATCATGAAATAAATCATTTCGTTTTACATGGAGTTCTTACATACAAGCCTAAGGCTTGTATGCACTGTGGTGTAAAGAATACTGGTAATCAAGATATCATC
>NZ_JVVG01000068.1:0-44353 GCF_001053265.1 Carnobacterium sp. 1290_CSPC | reverse complement strand
TACTAAATAACGTATTCGCGATATTTGAAATTATTTACCAACACTATTTGTAAAAGAACCAAAATCTCCAAGAATTAACCATTTAGTTAATTCTTGGAGATTTCTTTTCATTTTTTACACATTTACAGTTTGTCTACTGTTGGTATACACGAATGCAACTATCGTTAGTACGACATAAAAAGTAACTAAGCTCATGAAGACAGCATTTTCACGCAAGAAGTCAAAGGCCATCATGTGTACAAGTGTAGCAGTTGTGCTCACTGCAAGTAGGCCTTTTGTCCATTTGCTGAAGGCAGATTGGCGTTTAGCTGTCATTTTGCCAGAAGCAGTTTGACCAACAAGTGTGGCTACCGTATAAGTCACAACACCAATTACAGCAACGAAACCGGTGATGGCTACGGCTGATCCAGCTAACAAGTTACCTAAACCTGTGAATGATAGGGCGACGTGACCAAGAATGGCCATCACTAAACCGATAATAGTTGTTGATGCTGCTTGTACCTGAGCGTCATATTCTTTGGTCAAGATAGCTTGCAAGGTACTCGCAACCATTAGGGCGAATACCATCAAACCCATAACTAGTCCCATTGAAATGGTTGTTGTGCCAAGTAAGCTGGCTACTAATGTGGCAAATATACCCATGCCGACTACGGGGTAAAGTCCTTTTTTCATCATAATTTCCTCCTAAAAAATATCTAGCAAGTAACTGTTGCAGATTACAAGACGAACGGGTCGTCCATAATACCTGTTAAGCTTGTTGGTTCTTGAACGTTGGTATCACGACCTTCTTCTGGTAAATCATTGACTGATGCTGGCTGTGCAGGTTCAGTTGGCACATTTAGGTTTTCCGCACCACGTGCATTGGCTTCACGGTTAGCTTGGTCTGAGTCTCTTGGCGTTGGGGTTAGGTCAACGTCATTGATGTCAATGCCCAGTGCTTTTGCTACTCCTTCACCATATTTTGGATCTGCTTGATAACAATTGTTGATATGACGGTGCTTAATTTGTAACGTAGCATCACCCATTGCACGTGCTGTATTTTCAAATAAAACTAACTGTTGTTCTGCAGTCATTCGGTTAAATAAAATGCCTGGTTGAGTGTAATAGTCATTATCATCCCCGCGGAAATCGTAATAATCTACATCACCTGCATCCATTGGTGGTTCAGCCATATCTTTATGATCTTTCCAGTTACCATATGAATTTGGCTCAACATGGATTTGTCCACCACCATTTCCATCCATACGACCTTGACCATCACGACTATACGGGTGGAAATCTTTTACACCACGCGGATAGTTCACTGGGATTTGATGATAATTAACACCTATTCTGTAACGTTGTGCATCCGGATATGAGAATAAACGTGCCTGTAGCATTCTATCTGGTGAAACACCGATACCTGGAACTAAAGCAGCAGGGTTAAATGAAGCTTCTTCAACGTCTTGGAAATAGTTTTCAGGGTTTTTATTTAATTCCATTTCCCCTACTTCAACAAACGGGAAGTCTTCTTTTGGCCATACTTTCGTTAAGTCAAACGGATTAAAATCTACTTGTTTAGCTTCTTCTTCAGTCATAATTTGGAAATACAATGTCCATTTTGGATATTGGCCAAATTCAATCGCATCAAATAAGTCGCGTTGATGTGACTCTCTATCTTCTGCAATAACTTGGGCTGCCTCTTGGTCAGTTAAGTTTTGAATACCTTGTTGAGAACGGAAGAAGAATTTCACCCATACACGTTCATTATTCGCGTTAATTAAACTATAAGTATGCGAAGAAAAACCATGCATAAATCGATAAGAAGATGGGATACCACGGTCACTCATTGTAATCGTCACTTGGTGCAGTGATTCTGGTAGTGATGTCCAAAAATCCCAATTCGTATTAGAACTACGCATATTTGTTTTTGGATCACGTTTAATTGCACGGTTCAAATCAATAAAGTGTTTAGGATCTCGTAAGAAAAAGACTGGTGTATTATTCCCAACCATATCCCAGTTACCTTCTTCTGTATAGAACTTAAGCGCAAATCCGCGAATATCACGTTCTGCATCCGCACCACCGCGTTCAGCTGCTACCTCAGAAAATCGTGCAAACATTTCTGTCTGTTTACCCACTTCAGAGAAAACCTTCGCTTTAGTATATTTTGTTACATCATTTGTTACCGTAAATGTACCAAATGCACCAGAACCTTTTGCATGCATACGTCTTTCTGGAATAACTTCCCGAGAGAAATTCGCTAGCTTTTCTTGTAGCCAAGTATCTTGTAATACGCTTGGTCCACGACGGCCAGCTGTCATGGTATCATCATTATTAATCACCGGTGCCCCTTCATCAGTATGCATTGCAGGGTTACCAGGGACCACTTGGTTTCGACTTACACTATTTTTTACTAGTCCGTTTTTAGACATTGGATTATTCAAAATAAAACCTCCTATTTTTGTTCCTTTAAGGGTAACACTAGCTAGAAACCCACTCAAAAATTTTGCTTATTTTAAACTAATAAAAAACATTTGTCTTATATAATGCCTTGATTAATATGTATTTACCTAACTTATAGATGCACGTGATTATTTTCAAAAAGAACAATCATGTACAAAAAGCGTTCATATGAACGCTTCTAAAATACTATCATTTATTTCCCTAACATATCGTAGCGACCTGTATGTAAGTGTCTTATCGTTTCACCACCTGGTAGTGGAGGTAAACCTAATGAATCTTCTTTAGTAAATGCTTCTTTTAGTCCCTCTGTCCATGAGACATATGCCATATTTTCTGGGCTAATTTCATGGAAAATTTCATTTCCACGTCCTTCTTGTATCTTAAGTCCAAGTTGTGGATCTATTAGCGTACCACGGCCAACAACAACAATATCAGTATAATTTTCTATCGCATCTTTAGCACTTTCTTCGTCAAAGACACCACCCACAGCCAATAATTTGGTTTCATCGTCTAAGACGTTTTTGAATAATGCAGCGTAGGATTGGTCAACTCCACTTGGTGTAGATGCATAACCACCCCATAAAGATAAGTGAATATAGTCTAGCTCATTTTTAACGATTTCAGTTACTAAAGCTGTCGCTTCTTTGTAGTCATAGCCTACTTCTGAACCATGAATTTCTTCAGGGGTAAGTCGATAACCAATAATAAAATTACTTGGCGCTTCTTCTGCTACTACTCGTTTCACTTCTTTCACAACTGCTAATGGAAAGGCCATACGTTTTTCAAAACTTCCACCCCATTTGTCAGTACGGTGGTTCGACAGTGCTGAGAAGAATTGCTGAATTAAATAATGATTAGCACCATGTATTTCCACTCCATCAAAACCTGCTTTAATTGCTCGTGACGTAGCACGGCCAAAGTCTTGGATAATATCTTCAATTTCTTGTCCGGTTAATGCGCGGATTGGGTAGGACAAGAAATCAAAGTCGATAGCTGAAGGTGCAACAACATCTTGTCCTGAAAGGGCTTGTCCAACAGCCGCTCGACCAGCATGATGAATTTGTAAAATAGCTTTGTTACCATCTTTTTTCATAGTAGTGGCTAATTTAGTTAAACCGTCCAGGTGCGCATCAGAATAAGCGGCTAATTGTTCAGGATACCCTGGATGGTAAGCTGGCCCACCATTTTCACTCACATAATGAAATTCAGTGACGATTAAGCCTCCTGCTTGTGACCGGGCACCGTAATATTTCAAGGTATCGTCGCTCACAAATCCGTTGCGTTTACCGGATTGGGATTGCATGGGTGACATGGCTACCCGGTTATTTAAAACGGCTCCGTGACGTAGGGTTACTTTGTCGGTTAGTTTATTCGTCATACTTATAGCTCCTTTTAGCTGTTTATTGTCATCTTCTGCTTTAAATCATAAAGAATTTATAGAATATGTAAAATAAATCGACTTGAGTAAGTTAACTGATTGCATGATAAAAGCCTATGCCACATTTCTGTCAACATAGGCTTTCAACATAATTAATACGCTATATCTCTAAAGTTTGCTTGAACAAACTCAGCTTCCTGACTTTCATCAAATAAGCCATATGCTTCTCCAATATTACCATCTTGCGCGTTCCACACATAGTTATGGGCATAAACGGCATTAGAAAAGTCACCTGCATCCCAAGCACTCAAAATTTCAATGAAGAATGGATAGTGGACAGATTCGCTAAATGCCTCAGCTTGTTGAAGCATGATAGAAATTCTTTCTGGGGTAATTTCTAAAGCACCTTGCTTTGAATCAGCTAAAACTTTTTGATGTGTCATAAAGTGAATAGCCGTTAAGAAAGTACTTTCTTCCGTGATATCTAGATAGATCCAACTATCATATAATTCTCTTCCTAATAAAACCTTTGTTTCTGCTTCTGAAGCCAGTGCCTGTTGAATCTCTGACGCCACACTATCATCTGATCCAGAAGATTCCCTCTCTTGTGATTCAGATGAGCTACTCTCCGCCGAACTAGAAGCTGATGATTGCGAACTTGATGATGATGCTACTGAACTGGTTGAAGCAGATGAACTCCCAGTTTCTGCATCACTGACGCTAAAATATACTACTGCAACGATAGCCCCCGCCAATATAAATGATAGGAATATTAATAATGCGCTCAATACCTTCTTCAATGAAATATCCTCCCAAAACTTTTCCTCAATAATATCTACTCACTTAAATACCTAATTTGCCATTCCAACAACAATTGAATTTTTGCTTGGAAATAAGCTAACTTCTAAAGCTAGAAAAATAGACATTTAATGATCAACCCAATAATACCTGCCCAACCAAGTGCTGACTTCCAGTCAAATTTATGACGTGTCACTTTAAAAATTACTTTCAACTTGATCCTCCCAATTAGACCTTTCAGTATTTTTTAATATGTTTCATCATTTTATCATATAATCACCTAATATTTAGTTTTTTAATTTCATAAAGACGATTCTTCTATCATTTGAGCGTTCTGAGTCGAATTGATAACCGTCTGAGCAAAATTCTTTAATAGCTGCTATATCTCTAATTTGATTTTCCGCTAAGAATTGCAGCATCTTCCCTCGTCCTTTTTTTGAAATAGTAGCATGTTTTTTTACACCACTCGCTTTTGTCGCATCACATTCATAGAATTCAAAATCAATCCAAATGTAGCGTTCTTTCTCCAGCATAGCTGAAAACTCTTGGCTAGCCAGATTTAAAATAATCTCCTCTTTTTCAAAAAAATGATTAAACTCACTACCCCATATTTGACGCAGGTTTTGGCCACCAATTTTTAGCGAAGTGTTGAAATCAAGTCTATAAGGTCGGATAGGTTCGAAAGCTTTTAAAGGTCCATACAAGGCAGATAGGATACGCAAGTGTTGGTCTAAATATTCCGCAATCGCGGGATCACCTGTATTCACATCAATTTGGCGAAAGGCTAGACCGTTGTATAGAGATAAGGCTGGGTATGCATCACCCTCATTTAAATGTCGTATATAATCTTTAACTTGTGACACTTGTTGGTCTGAAATTTTGTAAAGCTTTTTTAATTGTTCATCTGACAAAGTTTGTAAGGTTTGGATAATAGCTTCGGTGGTATTTGAATACATAGGTTGATCTATTGATATTTGATCTAGCTTCATTTCTTTGGCTGGGGAAAAAATAATTTTCATGTTCACTCGTCCTTACTTTTAAATCTATGTCATTAGTTTAGCTGATTACGCTAGACTTCGCCATGTTAAGTTCATTTATCACTTGCGAGTAGTTAAACTTTTATTCCTTTTAAATTATAAGAAAAAATTGTTTAACAAGTTGCGCTATGCTACCAAATAGCCCAAGGGTAGGCTTCTGGTAGTGGTGACTCAACAGTGAGTGGTACTTTTTTAACCGGATGCTCTAATGTTAGACTTTGTGCCCACAAGGCAATCTGCTGACCTACATGGCTATAATGTTGACCGTATTTTTGATCTCCCCAAATGGGCGTCCCCATACCTGCCAGTTGGACCCGAATTTGATGGGGGCGACCGGTCTGTAATTGCACACTAACTAGACTGAGTCCGTCTTTAGATGCGATAACACTATAATCTAGGACAGCCTTTTTCCCTCTTTGTGGTTTTTTGAAACAATGGATACGATATTCTTCTGGCGATTCTTATATAGATAATCGACCAACCGATTACTAGCTTGCTTAGGTATGCCATGAACTACTGCATAATAAGTTCGACCCATATCATTACGCCGTACTTGGTCAGATAATCTTGACGCTGCTTTTGAAGTTTTGGCGAATACCATCGCGCCACCAACCGGGCGGTCTAGACGGTGTACTAAACCTAAATAGACATTGCCCGGTTTTTGATAACGGTATTTAATATCCTCTTTGAGATAAGTTAATAAATCCTTATCTCCACTTTGGTCTTCTTGAACTGGTATATTTACTGGTTTTTGAACCAACAATAAATGATTATCCTCATATAATATTGGTACATCCATTGCTTCTACTCCTTTACAAACATAATGGTCCCACCATAGCATATCGTGTTAGCTTTCCCTAACTTAGATAGATTTTTTATAAATAACAATCGGTAATTTTACATATTATAAAGTAGTAGAAGCTCATGCTGACGGTGTTTAGAAAGACCCATTACCAGTACATATTTGGTTCTTCAATATTAGTGTTAGATACATCTCTTTATAGTAGCCTTAAAATTATGTCATCTTTATAACATAGCTACAGCAATATGTTTTGCTTTATAAGAACCCTTGACATTTTATTGCATTCTTTGGCTTTTTGAGTTATTGAATAATCTATGATAAGCAATCGATAATAGCTAATCCTTTAAGAATAAATTTCATCCAGTTACCGCTATTATATTTTTTTCTACGATAAAAATGAAAACGTTTTATTCATCTTTCTTTATTTCTCAGCAAATGATAAGGTAAATATTGGATTAAAATCATACATATTATCTAATAAAAATTTTATTTATATAGAAGTTTTTAATTTAATATGGTTAGGGAGGAAATTTATATGAAAAAACAATATGCATTTTATGCTGTTACGGCGGCATTAGTTGTAGCCATTTCTTTATTTATCATTATTCCTATTCCTGCATCAAATGGATTCTTCACATTTGCCGATGTAGGTATCGTTACAGCTTCACTGGTGTTTGGGCCAATAGGGGGCTTAGTCGTCGGTGCTATGAGTGGTGGTTTAATTGACTTACTCTCAGGATATGCACAGTGGATTATCTTCTCAGCACTTATCCATGGTGCGCAAGGGTATATTGCTGGTTTAGCTAAAGATAAAGGCCGTAAAGAAAAAGTATTATACTTAGTCTTATCCGCAGTTGTGATGATTGTCGGTTATGCGATTGCTAGCTGGATTTTATATGGAACGGCTGCTGCAGCGATTGCTGGCTT
Source organism: Carnobacterium sp. 1290_CSPC (assembly GCF_001053265.1). Lineage (NCBI taxonomy): Bacteria > Bacillati > Bacillota > Bacilli > Lactobacillales > Carnobacteriaceae > Carnobacterium > Carnobacterium sp. 1290_CSPC. The sequence continues at coordinate 36,966 of NZ_JVVG01000068.1, read as the reverse complement.
GTTCACTAACATTCTACAATCTGGTGTAGGGGTCTTGATCGCTATTCCAATCAGTATCCGGTTAAAACCAGTTATTGAACGCTACTTATAGGTTGAATACATAGTTAAAAAGGAAATGACCCCTAGCTCGAACCTCGAGTTAGGGGTCATTTTTGATTTGATAGCTATTGTCCTAACATTGTTAGTACTTCGTTAAGGACTTTTTCACCCTTCATCTTGCCGTAATCTTGCATGTTGATGACGGCTAAGTTAGTAAGTGAGTCAGCTAACTTACCAGCGAATTCTTTTTCCATATATTTGACTTGTGGGTCAAGCATTAAGACGTCAATATTTTTGTCGGCATCTGAGGCTGAGGCCGCAAAGATTTCTACGTCTATTCCCTTATCTTCGGCTACTTTCTTCATTTTTGAATCAAGTAAACTCGTGCTCATTCCTGAAGTACAGACTAACATAATTGTTGTATCTACCATTTATTTCACCTCCAATTTTTGATAAATATCAATGATTTCATTAGCCATATCTTTAAAGGTGATGGCGGTAAATAAGTGATTTTGCCCGTGTACCATCAGTAACGACAAGGCAACTGGATCGCCACTTGCTTCTTGGGTTAACAAAGCAGTTTGGGCGTGGTGGGCTTCAATCAGCGCTGCTCAGGCTAAGAGATGTACGTCAGCTTTTTCAAACAAGTTGCTTAGTCTATTGTTGGCCCCTTATCACGGGTAAACAAAGAAATACTCAAAAACTACACCCAAGACCTGAAAAAAGCCGTCGAACTCGCATCCTAACAGTTAGGATATGAAGGGAATAACATGAAAAAATAGTCCAAGCAATTTATTTTAAACTGCTTGGACTATTTATACTTACACGCCAGATTCAAATGTACGTTTTATTTTCCGTATCATTAGACCCTTTCAGGTATGAATAATCGTTGCTCATTATCTTCTGTTACGATATATAGCAACTCTTGATCTTGATTAGGCAAAGAGATGACTTCATTTATCATTTCATCGATGTCTCTATTACGAGATAAAGCTTCAGTAGTAGTCAATAATTTCTGATTTATATCGATTAGTCTTTCTTCAACTTTGGCCACTTCTCGCTTAGGCAAACCTGTTACGACGGACTTAAGCCCCTTACTTGACGCCTCACCAATATTTTTTGAAAACTGTCCAACAGACCCAGAAAACTTCTCGACTTGTCCAGGTAATTTTAATCCCTTTTTCTTAGCTTTGTCTTCATTCTTATCCTTTTTCAAAAACGGTAAGTTGCTAGACTTTTCGCTAAAACTTTCCAGAAATTTCTCAGATCCCTCTAGTCGATTCGTTTTATGGGCCAACTCTTCATTTTTTTGTTGAACGATGACATCATAGATCTCTTGTAGTTTCGTTTCATAATTTAAATAGAAACTATCCGCAAATTTTTCTTTAAGTTCTTCAGCTCGCGCTTTAATTAATTCATTTGAATTACCCAATTTTATTCGAACACTAATTTCTATTAAATCAGCATATAAGGATAATTTATCTGCTTCAAAGGCATATTTTATTGCATAGTTAATATCACTTATCAATTTGTCTTCTGTTTTTTGATTATTCTTCTCCAGTAACTCTTGTTCATATCGTTTCAATCTTTGCTGGAACTGTTCATAGATACTCGTAATTTCAATTTTAAGATGTCTGATTTGACCGATATCCGCTTGATCTACCATTTTACGCTTAGCAATTTCTAGTAAACCTTTACTTGCAGATATTATCTTGCCTATAATTTCATCTTCATGCATATTAAAAAGCACGTCTAATTTTTCATCAATAGCAGAAATTTGACTATTAATTTCATTAAGATAATAGGTACTTGAAGCAAAAGCCATGACTTGCATACCGATTCCTAAAACCATTGCAGGGTTAATAGAGTTTGGCATATTTATTTCAGAAAACCCAGCATGACCAATTAAATGATTTTCGCTGTCTCTCACCATAGTCGTAAAGGTATTATCAACTTTAAAATGAGATAATTTTTCAGGACTTACTGTAGCTGTATATAAGCCATTTGGATAAGCTTCTAAGATTTGTTCAAATGCCATACTGTTGGTCTTAAAAAATACTCCCGCATCTACTAAACTTCCCCCTATTAATGAAGTAGTACCTAAATTAACTTCTTTAAATTTTTTACCGAAACTGATTTTGCCTTCTGACGCGTTCTCAAATTGTAGCTCATTTCCTGAGGAATCAACCATAACAGTAACTTCATTATTCTTTGATGGTGTGTTCTCCGTCATATCAATCGTCTCCCAAACTGTTTAATTATATATATTATATTAAAAGTTACAGGGAATACAATCACATCCTACCTTTTTCAGTCAATTCATATCATGCGACCGCTATTATCTTTTATGTTATGATGAAATTAATCAAAAATAACGGAGGTATTTAGAATGAGCCAAGTTCTTGTTGAAATTTGTTTACGTGTTAGAGATATTGATGCGACTTTAGACTTCTATACAAATCTATTTGATTTTGAGGTAGCTAGCCGCAGAGAGTTTCCGGAGAATAAATTTGATTTAATCTACTTAAACTCACCAGGTTCAAATGTCCAAATCGAATTGACTTACAACTATGATGCAGAGCCATATACTATTGGAGACGGCTTTAGTCATTTAGGTGTTACTGTTGATGATTTAGAAGCTATGCATGAAATTTGTAAAGCATCTGCTTATGAAACTGGTGACTTAAAAGGCCTTTCAGGTGGCACACCATCATACTTCTTCGTCACTGACCCAGATGGTTATCGTATCGAAGTTAAACGTCAAAAATAATCACCCATTCCAATAAAATAAAAGGCGCTACCCTAGTTTACTCTGAACTGCACCCTGTCAAGTAGACAGGTAAATAAACAAAATTTTTGTGCCATGTATGATACTTTTCATCCATGGCTTTTTTTATGCCGGAATGCTTAAGCCCATTTTTAACGTCACCCGTTGAGTGTTATAAAACCCAATATATTGTTTAATATCATTCTCTAATTCTTCAAAGCTCACATAAGTCTTCAGCCGATACATTTCTTCTTTAATAATTCCCCAAAAGTTCTCCATTGGACCGTTATCAATGCATTTCCCCACACGAGACATACTGTGGGTGAGTTGATGTTTCTTCACAAAATTATTAAAGTCGTATGACGTGTATTGATATCCCCGATCGCTATGAATAAGCGTTTGGGTTGATATAATCTTGTCTTCAATTTGGCGAACTGTATCACGAACTAAGGCATTATCATTACGTTTCGATAGTTTAAAGGCTACGATCTTATTTTCGCCATAATCCAATATGGCACTAAGATAAGCTTTGGCGTTCTCTCCATACTTAAATTCAGTCACATCGGTTAATAAGACTTCCATCGATTGATAGTCCTTTCGGAATTCTCTATTGAGGACATTATCGGCGATATGTGCAGGATTGTGGGGCTTGTAACGATATCGTTTCCGACGGATAACAGCTTTCAAGTTCAGTAATTTCATCAAACGATAGACACACTTATGGTTTACTTTAGCGTTCATGAAGTAGTTCAGATAGATAGTTATTCGACGATAGCCATAAATACCTTTATGCTTTTCATAGACTTGAAGGATTAATTCAACAAGCTTTCGAAGCCGTTTTTCCGACGCAGTCGGCTTGCGTTTCAACCACTTATAATAACCCGCTCTGCTCACACCCAAAGCATCACAGAGATGGATTACTTTGTATCCTTCTTTTTGTAGTTTCTTGATCGTTTGGTATTCCGCTTCATACCTCGTTTGCGTGACATCAACTCTCTTTCCACTTCTTCTAACTTTTTTAACGCTACGTTCTCCGTTTCTAGATACTCATTTCGTGCTCTTAAAGCTGCATTTTCAGCCCGGATTCTTTCTTCTTCCGTTTGAACAGAGTTTGGTTTGCCGCGACCTCGTCCATCTACTAGTCCGTCAGGACCATGCTTCTTATATTTTTGAACCCATGAATACACGTTATTGTAGGATACCTGATACTTCTCAGCAGTTTTTTTATAAGATAAACTATTAGCTAGGCAGTCTTGGACTATTTTGATTTTTTCTTCTTGTGTTGATTTTTTATCTGTCATCGTATACACCTCGGATTTTGGAGAATAGCTCCTCATTTCTTCCCCTTTAGTATACTTGTTTATCCAGCTCCTGACAGTATCAACTTTTGGGATATTATATTTAACAGCTAGCTGACCTATAGGTAATCTATCTTCTAAATATTCTTTCACGACTAAGTCCTTAAATTCTTTGCTATATTTATTGTACTTAGATTTAACTTGAATCCCACTAATTCCATGCTCTTGGTATCTTAAGACTTTATCCCAAAAGGACGTCCAATTAATTAATAAACCATAGGCTTCTTTTAATTCTTTGAAACTGATTCCTTCATTCAGATACATCAAAATATATCTTTCGATTTCTTCAGTTGTATGTTTACTGTTTGAACGCATAAAAATCCCCCTAAAGTAATTTTTCTTTTTTAAGTGTCTACTTTAGGGGGAGCATATCACTCGCTAGGGTAACGCCTTTTTATTATGCTTTCACGCCTATTGAAATACCCATTTCGTGCGCTTCAAGATATGTATAAATGTAGTGTAATAAGGGTTACCTACTCGTGAAAAAAATTGTATATATGCTCTCTTTATAGATTGAGAAGATGGTTCTAGCCTACTTGCATTGTTCATGGTGGAGTAGCGGTATTTTCTTCAAAAACATCAACTAGTACCAATATTTCCTAGAACTTTCTATCTTAGGACTGCTTGCATCTCATGAACGTAGTCATAAATGTAAGACTTCGCTTCTTCACCGTGAGCTTCAACTAGACGCACAATCCCGCTCCCTACAATGACGCCATCTGCTTTGGCTGATATATCTTTCACTTGGCTTGGCTGGTTAATCCCGAAACCGACTGCTACTGGAATATCTGAAACTGCGCGAATTTCAGCAACCATCGCTGATATATCCGTCGTGATATTAGACCGCACACCAGTAACACCCATAGACGACACTAGATAGATGAAGCCTTGAGCTTTTTTGGCAATTTCCTTAATCCGGTCTTTAGAAGTCGGGGCAATCAAGGTAATAACTTCAATACCATAATGACTTGCGACAACCTTCACTTCCTCCTGTTCCTCAAAAGGTAAATCGGGAATAATAATACCTGAAATCCCAATCTCCCGACACTTGGCAAAGAAATTGTCATAACCGTATACAAAAACCGGGTTTAAATAAGTCATAAAAACTAAAGGTACATGCATTTTATCTTTTAAATTACCTACCATGTCAAAGACATTATTCAAGCGCACCCCTGCTGATAAGGCCCGAACACTCGCATTTTCTACGACTGGCCCTTCAGCAATAGGATCTGAAAAAGGAATCCCGATTTCAATCAAGTCAGCCCCTGCTTCTTGGGCAGCTAGGATATTTTCAGCTGATTGGTCTAGATCGGGATCGCCGGCCATTAAGTAGGTAATAAAGGCTTTTTTATCTTGGAATGCTTCAGCTATTTTACTCATAAATCTCTTCTCCTTTATAACGGGCAATGGCTGCCACATCCTTGTCCCCGCGTCCTGATAAACAGATCACGATGCTTTGGTCTGGTGACATGGTTGGGGCCAATTTTTGGGCGTAAGCCACAGCGTGGGCAGATTCAATTGCTGGAATAATCCCTTCCATCTTAGATAGGTATTCAAAAGCTGCCACCGCTTCATCATCTGTTACTGGTACGTATTCCGCACGGCCAACTTCATTTAAACGGGCATGTTCTGGCCCAATCCCTGGGTAGTCAAGCCCCGCTGAAATAGAATAAACTGGTGCAATTTGACCGTATTCATCTTGGCAAAACAAGCTCTTCATACCGTGGAAAACACCTCTCGTCCCCTTAGCAATAGTCGCTGCATGTTGAGTGGTATGAATCCCTTTTCCAGCCGCCTCACAACCAATTAAACGAACACCTTCGTCTTCAATAAAGTGGTAGAAAGTCCCGATAGCATTAGACCCACCACCCACACAAGCAATGACCGCATCCGGCAATTGCCCATGACTTTTCTGGAATTCATCTTTAATTTCACGAGAAATCACACTTTGGAAGTCCCGCACCATAGTTGGATATGGATGAGGCCCCATGACAGAGCCTAGTACATAATGCGTATCTTCCACCCGGTTACTCCACTCCCGCATCGTTTCGTTTACCGCATCCTTCAAGGTTTTGGTTCCCTTAGCCACGCTGTTCACCTTAGCCCCTAACAATTCCATCCGAAAGACATTCAAAGCTTGGCGGTCTGTATCTTCTTGCCCCATAAAAATTTCACATTCCATCTTCAATAAAGCTGCAGCAGTTGCTGTCGCCACCCCGTGCTGACCAGCCCCAGTTTCTGCAATTAAACGGGCTTTCCCCATTTTTTTCGCCAACAAGGCTTGCCCTAGGACGTTATTAATTTTGTGCGACCCGGTATGGTTCAGGTCTTCTCTTTTTAGATAGACCTTAGCCCCGCCTAAATCAGCCGTCATATTCTCTGCATAATACAAACGCGACGGACGACCCGCATAATCATTCAATAGAGCAGTCAATTCTCTCTGAAAGTCTGGATCATTTTTATAAAAATTGTAGGCTTCCTCCACCCGTTGCACTTCCGCCATCAAGGTTTCTGGAATATACTGGCCACCAAAGTCGCCAAATCTACCATTAGTCATGTGTTACCTCCCGTATTTTCGCTACGAATTCCTGCATTTTCACTGGATCTTTGACCCCATCTGTTTCAAGTGACGACGATGCGTCTACCGCATAAGGCCGAACCACTTTTAAGGCCTCTTCAATATTTCCAATCCCTAGACCTCCAGCCAGAAAAAAGGGCTTCTCTTGGTATGCTGACACCATTTGCCAATCAAATATCTTCCCTGAACCACCGCGGCTAGGACTCAAGCTGTCGAATAATAAATAGTCAGCTTGATTTGGATCTACCACCAATTCATCCCCAACCGCAACCGATTTGATAATGTGTTGGTCAACTTGACCCTTCAAATGTGCAATATAAGCCTGGTCTTCTTCGCCGTGTAACTGGACTAAATCAATAGTCCCCGCCTGACAAATCGCCACAATCTCTTCAATTGGGGCATTTACAAAAACGCCCACCGTTTGAATATCCGCCGCTAAATCACGTCTAAAACTTGCCGCTAAGTCAGGCGCCACATACCGCTTGGTTTCTGGTACAAAGATAAAACCCACATAATCTGGTTTAGCCGCATTTGCTGCCTCAATATCTTCCGGCCGTCTCAAGCCACAAATTTTCACTTTAACCATTACAAGGCCCCTTTAAGTTCACTTAATTTCGCTTGCTTATCCTCAGCCAACATCATAGATTCACCGATTAAAACCGCGTCCACTCGGTTGTCATGCAATAATTTGATATCCGCTGCTGTCTTAACCCCACTCTCAGCAACAAATACCGTGTCATCCGGCGTCAGATTTCTCAAGCGAATCGAATTTTGGAAGTCCACTTCAAAGTTATGTAAATTCCGGTTGTTGACCCCGAGAATTCGGCTACCAGCTTCAATGGCCATAGCAATTTCATCCGCATCATGGGCTTCCACTAAAACCGACAAGCCCAATTCGTCCGCTAAGGCAATGTATGCGGCCAACTGGTCTGGACTTAGGATTGCACAAATCAATAGTATAGCGTCCGCCCCGATTGCCCGAGCTTGGTAGATTTGATAAGGGTCGATCACAAAGTCTTTCCGCAAAATGGGAATAGCCACTGCTTGGCTAATTTCCTGTAAGTATTGGTTGCGCCCTTGGAAATAATCTTCTTCTGTTAAAACCGACAAGGCCGTCGCCCCAGCCGCTTGGTAATCTTTGGCAATGTCCACATAAGGGAACTCTTTAGCAATTAAACCCTTTGATGGCGAGGCTTTTTTCACTTCGCATATAAAGGACATGTCCCCTTCTTTCAAGGCTTGTTCAAAAGCAAATGGTGGCAAATGACGGTCTGGAAAAGTCACCAACAATTCTTCCAAAGGTGTTTTCAGCTTGTCCTCGGCTACCCTTTTCCCCCGGGAAAGGACGATTTCATCTAAGATGCTCATGCAATGACCTCCTGACCAATACGCTTTGTTGCGGCAATAAATTCATCCAATTTGGCTTTAGCCTTTCCTGAATCAAGCATTTCTTCAGCTAGACGGACACAGTCTCGTAAAGACAATTCATCTTTACCCATGTACAGGCAGCAAGCCGCGTTCATGACAACGATATTGCGGCGGGCGCCTTGTTCACCGTTTAAGATATCTAAAGCAATCTGAGCATTCTCTTCTGGGTCTCCACCGATTAGCTCGCTCAATTGACCACGTTCAAGGCCGAATTGTTCTGGGGTAATAAAGTAGCTAGTCACCTTACCATCATTGACTTCACAAATAGTTGTGGTATCAGTAATTGTAATTTCGTCCAAGCCGTCATGACCGTGAACCACCATAGCCCGTTTCACATTCAATTGGTTTAATACTTGAGCAAGTGGTTCCACTAATTTCTCGTCGTATACACCCAATAACTGTTTGGTTGCACCAGCTGGATTGGCTAAGGGACCTAAAATATTGAACATGGTACGGGCTCCTAATTGTTTACGGACAGGCGCCACATGTTTCATGGCTGAATGGTAAGTTTGGGCGATCATAAAGCAGAAGTCTGTTTCCTCTAAGATTTGTGCACTTTGGTCCGCCGTTAGGAAAATATTTGCGCCCAAGGCTTCCAATACATCCGCTGACCCACATTTACTCGATACTGACCGGTTACCATGTTTAGCTACAGCAACACCAGCAGCCGCAACGACAAAGGCAGAAATGGTTGAAATATTGAAGGAGTTTAGCTCATCCCCACCCGTCCCAACAATATCAAGGACGTCCTTTTTCGCGGATAATTTAAGTCCCTTATCACGCATGACTTCAGCTGAAGCAGTAATTTCGTCAATTGTTTCACCCTTCATCCGCAAAGCTGCAAGGTAAGCACCCATTTGACTGTCAGTAGCTTCCCCTTCCATCATCTGATTCATGACTTGGCCTGCCGTTTCTTTAGATAAATCATTGCCTAAGAATAATTCATTAATCGCCTTGTTAATCATGTGTATTTCCTCCTACTTTAAGAAAATTCTGAATCATCGTTTCGCCTGAAGGTGTCAGTATCGACTCGGGATGGAACTGGACGCCAAACATTGGGTGTTTACGGTGACGGACAGCCATCACCTCACCCTTGTCCGATTCGGCAATCACCAATAGCTCATCCGGCATACTTTGTCGGTCCGCAATTAGTGAATGGTAGCGAGCTACTGGCACAACTGGTGGTAACCCTCTAAAAATCTCACTCCCACTCGCCACATGAATGGTCGACTGTTTCCCGTGAACAGCCGGTTGGGCATGAACAATATCCGCCCCGTAAGCTAGACACATCGCTTGAAGACCTAGACAAACCCCTAAAATTGGAAAATGGTCAGCCAATTCTTTGGTGACAGCCACTGTTACGCCTGCATCCTCCGGTCGTCCTGGACCAGGAGAGATCACAATATGTGAAGGATTTAAATCAATAATTTCATCGATGGTGACTTGGTCATTTCGTACAACTTGGATGGCTTCATCCGTATTCTTGCCGATCAATTGGTAGAGATTGTAGGTAAAGCTGTCGTAGTTATCAATCAGTAAAATCATGGTTACGCCTCCTCGTGTCCTAATGCTGTCATCATGGCTTTGGCCTTGTTCTTCGTTTCTAAGTATTCTTTTTCAGGATCTGAATCTGCCACAATCCCAGCGCCAGATTGGACAAAGACTTGGTCATTCTTCAAGACAGACATCCGGATGCCGATACACATGTCCATGTTTCCGGCAAAGTCGATATAGCCCAAAGCACCGCCATATGGGCCTCGTTTGGTATCTTCAATTTCATCAATCAATTGGCAGGCCCGAATCTTAGGAGCACCGGATAAAGTACCCGCTGGTAGTGCCGATTTTAAGACATCTAAACAAGTTGCGTCCGGTCTGACTTTTGCCGTTACCTTGGATGAAATGTGGCTGACGTGTGAAAACTGCTTGATAGCTCTATATTCACTGACTTCTAGCGTACCGAATTCAGCGACCTTTCCGATATCGTTGCGGGCTAAGTCAACAAGCATGTCATGTTCGGCCAACTCTTTTTCATTTTGCAAGAGACCTTCAACTAATGCTCTATCTTCCGCATCCGTTGCCCCGCGCGGTACAGTACCGGCTAATGGGAAGGATGAAGCGACACCGTTACGAACAGAGACCAGGGTTTCCGGTGATGCACACGCGATTTCTAAGTCATCGAAATGCATGTAGACCATGTAAGGTGACGGATTAATCGTCCGAAGCAGGCGATAAGTTTGTAGTAATGACCCGGAAAATGGGGCCTTAAACCGGTTGGATACCACCGCTTGGAAGATGTCACCCTCCACAATATGGTGTTGGATTTTCTCCACGATACGCTCGTAATCTTCTTGGCTAAATAAAGCTTCAAAGTCGCCAACCTCTTGGGTCAAGTCCTCCTCGCGAACTGGGCCTGGACGCATAATCATCTGCTCCATATCCTTCAAGTCTGTAGCCCCTTGGATGTAGTTTTCTTCTAATTTGTTGGTTTCAATATTGACGATTAAGACAATCTTTTGGCGGAAGTGGTCAAAGGCAATGACCTTATCCATCAACATGAAATGGTAGTCCCGGAAATTTTCTGGGTTATTTTTCGTTAACTGTAGAGATGGTTCCGTATATTTGATGCAGTCATAAGACAAGTAACCAACCAAACCTCCTGTAAAAGGCGGTAAATAATCAATACTTGGACTCTTATAACGGTCAAGGATATCGTTCAAGGGTGCTAGTGGATCATCTGCTTGGAAGCTTTCTTCATGCTTGCCCTCTTGCACGGTTACTTGACCGTCTGTTGAGTAGATCGACAAGTTTGGTTTATAGCCAAGAAAAGAATAACGACTCCAGTTATCCTTATTCACCACACTCTCCAGTAGGTAAAAGTGGTCGGATTGTTTGCTGATCATTCTCAGCACTTCGATTGAGGTGGCTACATCGGAAAAAATTTCTAAAGCAATTGGAATAATCGTATGGTCTTTCCCTAACTGTCTCGCCTCTTCTAAACTTGGTTTAATCATTGTCGTACGCTCCTTTTAATTCATTATTGAAATCATAAAATTACGGCTAGTCATGACGATTGGGGCGAAAACAACAGAAAAAGCACCCATCCATGACTAATACAAGTCAAGGACGGGTGCTCTAAAAACATCCGCGGTACCACCTTAAATTTACAGACACTACGCCTGTACACTCTGCAGGATACTAACATATCCCTCGCAACTGACGTATGCGTCACGTCGCAGAATAATCAGAAGTTTATCTCCAAATACACTTCCTTTAACTGCGCCCTCCGTGGTCCATTTGATGCACTGCGTTGTGCGAGGCTCTCAGTAATCCCCACTCCCTGTAACTGCACGTTACAACGTTATCTCCACTTCATTGGTTTAAAGTTGTTATTCGATTAACTAGAGTATAACGGGACAGGCAAAAAGAAGTCAAGGGTTTTATTAACAAAACATTAAAGAACGGATATTTAAATCATTATATCTTAATTATTCATATCATATGCTCATTGCAACTTCTTTATCCATTTTAGGTATCTCAGAAATAAAATTCATTATTTTATCCTTTGAAAGGTTTCTAAAACTATAAGTTATGAAACCGATAAATTAAGTAAAAAAAGCCAATTAAGTGTAAATTGTAATTTTATTTTGCATTAAATTTAAGGGGTGCTTTGCACTAATAAATCGAGTAGGAGACTAGCCATTAATTGGCTAGTCTCCTACTCGATTTAAAATAGTCCTTTTTTCAATATATAAATACTTTAACTGCCATAAGCATACCCTTTTTCCAGTTCGTCTTTACTTGTAGTTATTTCTATTGTGATATGATCCTTTACACCCGATGTATGGGCAAGCTCTGCAATTTCTTCTTTGATTTCCCTAGTCTTGTTTATATCGGAAGAGTCTATAAGAACCGTAACGATAAGGGCATTTTCTTCTCCGTCCAGTGACCAAATGTGAAAATGAGAGAGGTCCTTTACAGCAGGAATATTGTTAATGGAGTTCGCCAGGTTCTCTACGTTTACATTTTCCGGCGAACCGTTCAATAAAATTTTCATTGTACTGAAAAATTCAGGTACAGTTTTATAGAGGATATAGAGTGCTATCAAAATCGATAAGATTGGATCCAATCGATAAGCCTCGGTAAAGTTCATTACGATACTCACAACCAAGACCCCAATCCACCCTAATACATCTTCTAGCATATGCAGGTTCAACATGCCTTCGTTTTTAGATGACCCTTTGCTTAGAATCCAAGCCGCATATCCATTCAATCCAATAGCCACGAGTGAAAGCCAAAACATGCCACTGTAATTAACCGGTTGCGGATCAATCAAACGTGGGATACTTCGGTAAATCATAAAAAATGAGCCGCCGATCAGTACTACTCCAGTTATCAACGCCCCTAATAATGAAAAGCGGTTATAACCAAAAGTGAACTGTTCATCTTGCTGCTTTTCTGAGTACCCCTGGAAAAACCAAGCGAATCCAATAGAAATGGAATCTCCTAAATCATGAACGGCGTCGGACATAATTGACACACTATTGAAAAGAGCCCCAAAGAAAAATTCAATCATGGAAAAAATAAAGTTGGTGAAAAAAGCAATTTTAATATTCTTATTCGGTTGATTTTGGTGCGAGTGATTTTCTTGTTTCTCTGACTTTGAAATTTTAAAAACCTCCATTTAGTTTTATACCTTATTAGCTTTTATTGTTCTTGTTCATTGATATGAGTTAAGACTTGTTCGAGAATACTGAAAACATGAAGATCATCAAGACTGTAAACCATGCTTTTCCCTTCTCTTCTTGCCTTCACTAAACGTGAATCTTTCAATATTTTTAGTTGGTGTGAAATCGCGGACTGTTCCATATCCAATGCAAGCACAATGTTTCCAACACTGAGCTCTTCTTTCTGTAAAAGAAAGAGAATTGACAAGCGTGTAGGGTCACTAATCACTTTGAATACTTTGCTTATTGATTGGATCTTCTCTTTATTGATTGGCGAAGTTGTTGATGTATCCATATGCTCTTATTCCTCTCACATGATTTTCCATTCATATATATAATACCACATGAGTAAAACGATGCTAGTTTTTTGTTTATAGACAAAATTAAGACTTTTGTATCAGCAATAGTAGTCCATTTGAATAAGAAGCATCTTGTCTTGACAAAACTTATAGAGCACTATAAAATGAACGCATAGACATATGATTTGTTATTCATATGTAAAACGTAAAGATTCCGATTTACATATGGGACAACTGAAAGGAGTCAGAGACAATGGAAATTACATGAATACTTCTCTTCTTTTAGTGGGAATTTGTGTGATTTAATAAGTAAATGAATGGAAATCAAAGGAATTATATAGGAAGGTGATAAAAATGGAAACTATCGAAGAACAACAATCTCAAGAAAAACATAATCACAACCACGACCATGATCACGGGAAAATGCCAATCGTTTTATACTTTATTGGTTTGGCATTGGCAATTGTTGCATTGTTCTTAAGTGGAGAATATCAATTAATTAAAAACATCATGTTCTCACTCGCCACAATTAGTGCGGGCTATCATGTCATTGTTCTGGAAGGTCTTGGAGAGACAATTGAGAATACAAAAGCAAATAATAAGTTTACGCCTAATTCTCATATTTTAATGGGATTAGCGGCTATAGGAGCTTCAGCGATAGGGAATTTTTGGGAAGGAACGTTGTTGATTCTCATTTTTTCAGGCGCACATTTCCTGGAAGATTACGCTGAAGGAAGAAGTAAACGAGAAATCACGAAATTACTCGAAATGAATCCAACGACTGCCCGGTTAATCCAGCCTGATGGCAGTACAAAAAATGTTGACGTCAGTGAATTAAAAGTGGGAGATCAACTTCAAGTATTGAATGGCGATCAAGTCCCCATTGATGGCGTCATTTTGTCAGGCTCTACGTCCATTGATGAGTCGTCTATTAATGGAGAAAGTATCCCAAAAGAGAAGTCCAAAGGAGACGACGTTTTCGGAAGTACAATCAATGGAACAGGTACTTTCACAATGGAAGTCACTAAAGAAAATAAAGATACAGTATTTTCAAAAATTTTACAGTTAGTAAACCAGAACCAAGACAACCAAACAAAAGCTGCGAGTATAATCCAAAAATTTGAACCGAAATACGTTACAGTTGTTTTAATTGCCATTCCGTTATTCATGTTATTGGCTCCTTTTCTCCTAGACTGGACATGGTCACAAAGTATCTATAGAGGATTGGTCCTTTTAGTGGCAGCTTCACCCTGTGCTTTAGCAGCAGCTACTGTATCGGTAACTTTATCGACGACTTCTAACTTGGCCAAAAAAGGCGTCCTTTCAAAAGGTAGTTCTTACCTGTCTCAATTAGCCGATACTCAAGCCATTGCATTTGATAAGACCGGAACTTTGACCAAAGGAAAACCTGAAGTAACCAATTATTATTTTGCTGATTCCGTGAACGAAGAAAATATGATTGATATCGTGGTAGCTCTTGAAAAAGAATCCAATCACCCCTTAGCAGATGCCATTCTAAGAAAGTTTGAACAAAAAAATCAACTGACTATTGAAGTAGAAAATCAGATTGGTAAAGGGTTGACAGGAGATTACAACGGCAAAAATTATCGGATCGGAAAACCAACTTCATTTGACGAGGTTGCAAATGAATATATTCGTTTAAATAATGAGTGGGCATCAGAAGGTAAGACAGTCGTATATGTAGCAGAAGATGAGAATGTCATTGGACTTATAGCTCTCATGGACGTTCCAAGTGAACATGCAAAGGAAACTATTAAATACTTTAAAGAACAAGGCATACACACCACTCTAATCACTGGCGACTCAGAAATGACAGGAAAAGCAGTTGCTGAACAATTAGGAATAGATGAAGTAATCGCGAATGTCATGCCAGAAGATAAATCTCGAATTATAGACGAGCAAAAAGAGAAATACGGCGTAACAGCAATGGTGGGTGATGGTGTAAATGATGCCCCAGCCCTTGTGAATGCAAATGTAGGGATTGCCATGGGAGACGGAACCGATGTAGCAGTAGAGGTGTCTGATTTAGTTTTAATGCAGGATGACTTATCTAAATTGGTTAAAGCTCATGGAATTTCTTCTAAAATGAATCGTGTCATATGGCAAAACATCCTTTTTTCAATGGCAGTCGTAGCCTTTTTAATTATTGCTAGTTTCTTAGGTTTGACGGATATTGCAATTAGTGTCATTATTCATGAAGGAAGTACGTTGGTCGTTATTCTGAATGGACTTCGTTTATTAAAATCTAATTAATTCTATCAAAACCCATAAAGCTAGGGTATAGTAATAACTGTCTGAAGTTAATATGCCTTTAACGTTCTAAAAACGTTAGAGGCATATTTTTTATAAATTACTTTGTCTCAAAAACAATCGATTATGAGACTGTTTTGAGAAGCGACTCTTTCTTCTCTAAAAGCGCTCTTTTTTAGTCTCAAAAGTTGTATCAATATCTATGTATCTTTAACAACCCTTTGTGATACAATGAGGGTAACAAAGGGGGTTAGAACTGTGAGCGGATATATCTACGGATACGCGCGCGTCAGCACGCAACACCAGGATCTGAATCGGCAGCTAGACTTGCTAGCGAAACAAAATTGCAACGAAATCTTGACGGAGAAAATGACAGGGACGAAGAGCAATCGTCCTGAGTTGAACCGTCTAAAGGATAAATTGCGACCTGGGGACACGGTGGTGGTGGAGAGCTTCTCCCGCTTGGGACGAAGCACCAAGGATCTGATTGACCTGGTCACCTACTTCGAGGAGCAGGACGTGAAGCTGGTCAGCCTGAAGGAGAACTTCGATACAACCACCCCGCAGGGGAGGCTCATGATGACCGTTTTCCAGGCCTTCAGCCAATTCGAGCGTGATTTGATTGTGGAGCGGACGAAAGAGGGGCTCCAGAGTGCCCGTGCCCGAGGTCGGATAGGCGGAAGACCACGTGTGAACAAACGTGATATTGAACGAGCCGTGAAACTGTATGAGAGCAAAGCGTATAGTGGCAAAGAGATTACAGAAATGACTGGTATCAGTAAAGCTACTCTCTATCGATATATAAAGAGTAAGAAAAAATAACGCATTTTGAGCCAATTTCATATTTAAAAGTGAGTCACTTATTCACGTTACTGAGCTAAAAAGTATTTTTACCCATATCTTTCGTTAAGATTTATATTGCAACCTATAGTTAGGGGTACCGCCAACATTTCGGAAATTTTGTACGTTAAGGGAATTTCAACCTAAAAAAGTCGAATTCCTGTACGCTAAGGAACCGACTTTTTTAGATTGGCTTTCTCAATTATAGCCACCGGATAGTTTGAGTGTATTTTCTTCACATAGTTAAGCTACTATAAATAAGAGCTTACCCTGCACAACAAGATAATTTCGAAACATCCTTATCAAAGGTAAGAGCAGCTAATTTTAATCCTTCTGCCATTGTTAAATATGGTGCAAGGCTGTCTTTTAAATCCTCGACTGTTAATCCAAACTTAACGGCTAATGTCGCCGCATATATCACATCTCCTGCATTTTCAGATACGATATGAACCCCTAGTAATTTTGAAGTTTTTGCATCGGCAACAAGCTTAAAAACGCCTGTTGTTTCACGATTTACTATTGCTCTTGGAACTGCATCTAAAGGCAATACAGATTTTTTTACTTCATAGCCTTTTTCTTTTGCTTGTTCTTCTGTTAAACCAACCGTTGCAATCGAAGGATTTGTAAAAATTACGCCAGGAACAACGGATAAATCTAATTTTTTATTTAATCCGCCAATCGCATTATCGGCAACAATTCCACCTTCATATGCTGCTACATAAACGAATTGAGGTCCTAATGTTACATCGCCTGCAGCATAAATCTTTTCATTACTTGTCCTAGCGTAGTCATTTATCAGGATTTCTTTTCGTTTTCCAACTTCAACCCCTGCGGCACTTAATTTCAAAGCATCTGTATTTGGTTTTCTTCCTGTTGCAACAAGTAACTGCTCTGATTCCACCACTTTTTTCTTACCATCTACTGTTACATGAACCTTTTTGATTTGCCCCTCTTGTTCTACACGCTCAAAAGTTGCCCCTTTTACAAGGTTAATACCTTGTTCAATTAACGCTTTTTCTACGGCTTCTGAAATTTCTTGATCATATTCTTTTAAAAGTCGCTCACTTCTTTGCATAAGCGTGACTTCTGAACCTAAATTATGAAACAATTGCCCAAGTTCCATTCCGATATATCCTGAACCAATAACCGTTAATCGTTTTGGTACCGTTTTTAATTCAAGTAATGTTGTACTTGTTAGATAATCCACTTTTTCAAGTCCTGAAATCGGCGGTAAGGAAGGAGAAACGCCCGTTGCAATTAAGAAACGCTTTGCAGAAAGTTTCTTCCCGTTAACTTCAACTGTATTTTCATCAACAAATATTGCTTCACCTTCAATTAACTCAAAGCCATATTCATCAATTAAATTGACATATTTTTGATTCCGAAGTTCGCTTACTAACTCATCTTTATGCTTTACTAAAGGAGCTAATTCCACTTTTCCAGCAGATGTTTGTAAACCTATAAATGGGTTGACTTTTGCCAAATGATTGATTTCCCCAGCTCTAAGAAGTGTTTTTGATGGCACACAACCAATATTTACACATGTTCCCCCAACGGTTCCACGCTCAATCATAGCTACTTTTGCCCCATATTCAACCGATTTAATCGCAGCCGAAAAAGCAGCCCCGCCAGAACCAATGATAAGTAAGTCATAGTCTCCCTCATCACCTAAAACTATTTTTTCTTCAGATTGTACTTCTTCTATTTCTCCAGGCTGGTATTTTGCTTCATCAATTGCCTTTTTTGCACTTTCCACTCCAATATCATCGGGTAATTCAAATACTGCTTCACCACGACGAAAACTAGCTTCAATGTTCTTAGCTCCCACATTTTCAAGTGCTACGGCTACATGTTCTTCACAACCTGTACAAGTCATTCCTTGAATATTTATCTTTAATTTATTCATTAACTCAACCTCCTGTTTTATCTTAAATTTTCCTATTTCCTTATTTCATACCCTAAATCAGTAATTATTTCTTCAATTTCTTCTAAACTAGTTTTCGATTTATCAAATGTAAGTTAGGTTTCTCCTGATCCTTCAACTTCTATATCTTGAATACCCTCTAAATTAGAAACGGCGGAACTCACCGTAAAAGCGCAAGATACTCAAGTAAAACCATCTATTTTAAACGAAACAGATTCTAAGTTTTCTGATGGAACCTCACTTGTTTTTGAACCTTCTTCAACTGCTTTTTGACCACACCCAGAAAGGACAACAACCAATCCAAATATAATGAATAGATATATTAAATATTTCATCATGCCTTATATCCCCTGACTGAACAATGTATAGATAAGCATTACCCCAGAAACGATTGTACTAACCCATAACAACTTCTTCGTTTTCTTTGAACTATTTTTTTGTTTCCATACAAGTAAATGAGCAAAAGAAAGCATAATAACAGTGATAACAATAAACCAAATTCGATATGGCGCAAACGTAACGGCAAGTGTTCCAGCTAAACCACTTAGACCAAGTGGTATTAAGATCGCTAAGCCAATTCAACAAAGACTTGCTAAAAAAGCTGAAAACATCGAAGCAATTGCAACAACTCTTTCTTTCATTTTTTACATCTTCTTATTTTTATATGATTTTTCATATTTAGAATAAGCATAAAAAGTTAAACCAAGAAAAACAGCTAAAACAGGAATCAGAACAAAATCTAAATAGCCTGTTATTGCACCTAATCCAAGCGTACCTAATAAAATAACTAAAATAGGCGTAGCCCAACATAACAAAACCAAAAATGTACCTATAAGCCCTGCAATAAAGGTCTTTTTATGTTTCATTTCAAAATTCCTTTCATTCTTCCTCAATTAGGGTTTCAATTATCGGACAAGCATGTAAACTTTTTTCATCTGGACATCGTTGTTTTAAGTCGTCTAACATAGTTTCAATTCGTTTTAAATCCTCTATTTGTTTTTGAACTTCCTTTTGTTTTTTAGAAACAAATTCGAACATATCTTGACAACGAACTTCAACTTTATCTACAACACCAAATAATTTATAAATCTCGTTTAAAGAAAATCCAAGTCTCTGTATTCGTTTAATAAACCCAACACGCTTAACGTCATCATATGAATATATCCGATAACCAGCTTTCGTTCGGGAAGGTTCTTGTAATAAATTTTTTTGTTCGTAATATCTAATCGTCTCTTTATTTACCCCACATTTTTCTGCAAATGCAGTAATACGATAACTCACATAGTTCACCCCTAAATAATAATAAACCGCGTACCATAGTACGCGGTCAAGTATAATACATTTTTCTTCTTCAAGTGTCTTGCTTGTACTTTAAGGGAGCCTATCAACTCCACTTGGTTATTATTGTGATCTACTCAAACATTATAGTCAAATGACCATTTGATTGTATTTATTATTCCATTAGAGGACGCTTTCGGAGTAACGAGCAAAGCCCAATTTCTCATTTTAATGCTGAGAAATTGGGCTTTTTTTATATTCGTAAATTGCAATATTAACTTATAGTGCAAGATAACGCTTAAAACAGATGCAAGATAACTCCTAAAGTGACAACTATAAAAATATCTAAAAATAAAAAAACGTATTCATAAGTTAAGACTTTAGACAACATCCCAAAAGCAGAAGATTCTACTACGCCTGACAAAGTGATGACCTTTAGTAGCATGGGGAACATGGTCGCCATTGACGGCAAACAGTTCGACATGGACCGGATCGATTTACGCGCTAAGGTCGGGGAAAAGGAAGTTTGGGAGATTAAAAACACACGGGACATGATGGGTGGCATGATCCATCCTTTCCACCTGCATGGCGTCCAGTTCAAGGTGATAATCCGGAATGGCAACGCCCCACCAGCCAATGAACAAGGTTGGAAAGACACCATCGCACTTTATCCAGGCGATAGCGTTAGGATTGAAGTCACATTCCCAGAAAAGGGGATTTTTTATTTACCATTGCCATATCCTAGAGCACGAAGACAATGGCATGATGGGTCAAGTTTTAGTAGAATGAAGATACCAACGAAATTGGAGGAGAAAGATTACGTGAAGATTTTAATTGTGGACGACGAAGCAAGCATTCTGGATATCGTGGAAGCCTATTTGAGTGCAAAAGGCTATCAAGTGTTTCGCGCTTTGAGCGGAAACGAGGCTTTAACAAAGGTTGATGTTGTCCAACCTGACTTGATTGTGTTGGATCTCATGCTGCCTGGTTTATCTGGCCTCGAAGTCTGTAAAAAAATAAGGGACTCCTCCACTGTACCGATTATCATGTTGACTGCGAAAACAGCCGAAAAAGATATCTTGGAAGGGTTAAGCCTGGGGGCTGATGACTACATCACAAAACCATTCAGCCCGAAAGAGCTGGTTGCTCGGGTCGAAACCGTTTTACGCCGTGTCCAACCAGAATACCGAGAAGAAAAGTGGTCTTTCGAAGAAGGTTTGCTGGTTATCTACCCGGATCGAAAACAAGTATTCAAACAAGCTGAAGAAATCATTTTGACCCCGACCGAGTATGCTTTATTAGCCCTTCTGGCCTCACATCCAAAGCGCCTATTTTCACGGGAACAGCTGCTGGACGCTGTGAAAGGACTCGATTTTGATGGAACGGATCGGGTGATCGATACCCACATCAAAAATATCCGTCAAAAAATTGAGGACGACACGCGCAACCCCTACTTCATCTTAACCGCATATGGAACGGGGTATCGATTTGGTGGTCAAAAATGAAGCGAACCATTAAATGGCAACTCTTGCTCTCGTTTGTTTCTCTGTCCTTTATCTTAGTGGGGACCCTCAGCTGGATAACACTAAACTTAATGGAAAGCCACTTCGAAGACTATGTGCGCGAAAGGCAAGAATCAGAGTTAACAGCATACCAGACTGAGTTAGAAAACTTCTATCGGAAAACGGGTACTTGGGCAGATGCCCCTCCAACAATCCAAAATATTGGACGCGATGCTCTCCAGAAAGGCATTATCCTAAAAGTATATGACCATGCTGGCAACCAAGTATGGGGCCCCTCTCCCTCAGAGGAAGAAGAGTCAAAAAATAGGATTCAAACCCACCTCCTAAATATGGAGCAGATAATGGGCGATATAGAGAGTGGCTACGTGCAGACAATCGTTCCCCTCGGTAGCGAAACAGACCCAATCGGTTCTCTCGAAGTGCAATCCGTTGGACCTTTCGCTTACACGGAACATGATGCGTTATTCCTTGCCGATATGAGGAACAACTTGATTTTTGTAGCGATTGGGTCCCTAATTATCTCCTTTTTTTTCGCGTTATTGATTGCCAAAAAATTGAGTTCACCAATCGTCAGAATACAGAATTTTACGACGGAAATTGCGAAGGGTCACTACAGTCACCTGGCGATTGAGGAAACAGGGATTCAGGAAATTGACAGCCTCTTGGATTCCGTGGATGAATTGTCTGGGCAACTCCAACGCCAACAAGAGATTCGTAACCGCCTTTCCTCTGACATCGCACATGAAATCAGGACACCATTGACGACTTTGAAAGGCAATATTGAGGCCATGATTGACGGGGTCTGGGAAGTATCGGAAGAACGCCTCTACCACTGTTACGAGGAAGTCAACCGCATTGCCCGCCTGATCGGACAAATTGATCGGATCAATGAAATTGAAAGCCATGAAAGCCAGCTGCAGAAGTCATCCTTTGATTTGCTAGAACTTACGCAACAAGTTGCCGGCACCTTTCAAGCTTTGTTGATTGAGAAGGGCATTGAATGTGCCATTAACGGAGAAGCGGTTTTAATTTCTGCTGATCGAGATAAGATTCATCAAGTGGTAACTAATCTCTTGTACAATGCAATTAAATTTACCCCTTCCGGTGGCCACATTAATCTTCAGGTTTCCCAAATTAGTGGCGTAGCTTCCTTTAAGATAACCGATACCGGTCAAGGAATCCCTCCAAATGAAATCAATCAAGTT
Organism: Carnobacterium sp. 1290_CSPC; assembly: GCF_001053265.1. Classification (NCBI taxonomy): domain Bacteria; kingdom Bacillati; phylum Bacillota; class Bacilli; order Lactobacillales; family Carnobacteriaceae; genus Carnobacterium; species Carnobacterium sp. 1290_CSPC. The sequence continues at coordinate 14,732 of NZ_JVVG01000068.1, read as the reverse complement.
TTTGAAAGGTTCTATATGGCTGAACCCTCTAGGAACAGGAAACTGGGTGGCCAAGGGATTGGTTTATCGATTGTTAAAGGAATTGTGAACGCCCACCATGGGACCATCTCTGTCGAAAGCACATACGGAAAAGGGACGACTTTTGTTGTCAGTCTTCCGCTAGAAAGCCACATAAAAGCATAAAAGAGGCACTCCCATTATGGTGGAGTGCCTCTTTTTTCCCTATTTGTTGGCAGTTTGATACATTTTGTTTGGCAAGGTTCTGCTTTTTTCACTGAGCCATCACATCTATGTCTGACTCTTCTGGATTTTCAGTTACAATTTCAATTAATAATCGGTGAGGTAGATTGAGACTCGTCTCCCCAGGAGATTGAATCCAATCTCTTCGCACCGCAATCTGGTACGGACTGTTGTCTTCCTTATTTCGAATCCGTTCGCCGTCTATCTAGACAATATTGTATTTACCGGGTGCCGGATAGTAGGTAATGAGTCTGTGTTCCTCATTTCCTGTCAGTAGGAAACGATCTACCTCTTCGCCATTAATCGAGATAACCGCGTAAACATTGTTATTATCATTATTCGTCTGTTGGACTGCAAAGATAGCCGTCGGTAAAAAAGACAAAACAATAAGGGGGAAGATAATAACGACATCAAAGGGTTTTACCATTCTTATGTACTTCGTTATCATTATTTTTCCTCCTTTTTTTATTTATCTTCTCGTCAGCAGTTTACTCCAAGTGCTTTTTACGCTTCAGGTATTCCTCTTCTGTCAGGTTTCCTTTGGCAAACTCTTTTTGTAGGACCTCCAAAGGCGTTTCTTTTTCAACCGTCCGATTCCCCTTATCGGAAACAAGTTTAATGAAAAGATACACCACAATAATCACTAGGATGATCCAAAATATTCCCATAAACATCATGTACCCCATTCCGCCCCATGTCAAGCTGTTCCAATATTCCATCATGATAAAAACGCTCCTCTCTATATTTTAGACGTGGCCCATGTGATTTAGTGCTCTTCCTTCAGCTTCCATCCTTCTAGATAGTAGGCTTTTGGCGGATAATCCCGTCTACGGTAAATCCAAATGGCGATGGCGCCAACGAACAAGAGGAGGGACAACCCTTGGGACACCCTTAAAAAATCACCCATCCATAAACTGTCGGTGCGCATACCTTCGATAAAGAAGCGCCCCACCGAATACCAAATAACATAGCTGAGGGCCACTTCGCCTCGTCGCAACAAGTTTTTCCGATTCCTCAACATGATAATGATGACAAAGCCTAAGAGGCTCCACAAGGACTCGTACAGGAATGTCGGATGGTAGTAGGTGCCATTAATTTGCATTTGATCAATAATAAACTTTGGCAGGTAAAGGTTCTCCAAAAAGGTGCGGGTCACTACTTCCCCATGGGCCTCCTGGTTGATAAAGTTCCCCCATCGGCCAATGGACTGCGCCAACAGAACATAGGGCGCCAGTATATCGAGCATCAATGAAAAAGGGATCCCTTTTTTCTTCGTGAACCAGTACACGGCCAGCCCCCCTGCAATCAAACCGCCATAAATGGCGATGCCGCCTTGCCAAATGGCGATGATTTCAAGCGGTTTCTTGATATAATACTCCCATTGAAAAAGAACGTAATAAATTCTTGCTCCGATAAGTCCAAGGGGGATAGCCCACATTGCCATATCTGTAATGTCCTCTTCGCCCAAGCCTCTTTTCTTTCCTTCCTTAGAGGCAAGTGTGATGGCAAGCAACATAGCAGCCCCAATGATAATCCCATACCAGTAGACGGTGAATGGGCCAAAGGAAAACGCGACGCGGTCGATTGTTCCGACAATTGATTTCATAACTTACTCCTTACTGATTTTCATTCTGTATCCCGTTCGATAGTTATAAGCCCAAATAAGGCGCTGGATCGACCTGGATTCCGTTTTCGTATACTTCAAAGTGAAGATGGACGCCCGTAGAATCTCCGGTGGTTCCCATGATGCCCAGTTTTTGCCCCTGGGTCACTTGTTGCCCTGCTATTTGTAAGGTGAGCGCATCAATTTTTTCTTGAAGTGCGATGGTCCCTGTTCGCAACTGCTCCTTCCTTGCTTCTAAACCATCCAACTTTACTTGTTGGCTGGTGCTTTCTCCATCTAATTCCTGCAGTTGCTTCTCAAGCTGATCTTTCTCTTGTGTCAGGTCTTCAATACTTCGTGCATTTACATCCATAGGAAGAATGAGCAAACTCGATAAGAGTGGGATACTTATAAATTTGACAAGCTGCTTTCTGTCCATGTGTCCTCCTAGTTTCAGGCCAGGTGACGAATGTTAACGAATGTTGCCTGTTATTTCAATCATTATACCGTTACAACTATATGAGACAGGAACCTCCTTTCTTACTTTTATTGACTATACCAATGAATTATGTAGATTTTATGGAGTTGCCCCATCTCCATAAGAATCACATAATTTTTTGTTATTCTTATCTAGAAGATGAGAAATAATCTTTGTTATCACTCATTTGGTTTGATTTTTACTTGTTTCAGGGTTTGCCATTCACAATCTATTTCGTTTGTAGCATTGGCATAAAAATAAAAGAGGAGTGTTGAAGATGGAAACAATTATATTTGTGGTACTGATGGTGGTTGGACACATGCTCATGATGTTTCTCATGCCTGGTATGCATGGCGGTCATAACCATAAAGGACATGGTCACGCGGATCCCGAATCGGAAGATAAGAAAAAGTTGGAAATTGAAAACAAACGGTTAAAAGAGGAATTGAACGTAGTAAAATCAAAAATAAATCAAAATGAATTGTGAGGGCAATTCCACATTGAAGCAGAAAATCATTCAAATTTCAGGGTTTATTTTCATTACCTTTTTCATCTTATCCCTTTCGGTCGCAGCAACCATCAACTTTACCTTCCTCTACTCGTTTGATATTGGTTACTTGAATATATCGGAATATGTAGGCATGCCGAAAGAGCAAATCTTAATGAACTATCGTATTCTGCTAGATTACCTGAATACCCCATGGATAGCGAAACTGGATATGCCGGATTTCCCTAGCTCAGTTAGCGGGTTATTCCACTTCACTGAAGTGAAGAAGTTGTTTATGCTGGACTACCTGATTCTGATTACTTCAGGGATAGGCTCCTTCTGGTTTATGCAGTATCTAAACAGAGAAGGGCAATACTGGCGACTTCTTCGATACTTCCAGTGGGGAATCTTGCTTCCGCTGGGTGTTGTTTTGGCTCTATTGATCAACTTTGATGTGCTGTTTGTGCTATTCCATCAGGTATTCTTTAACAATGATGCTTGGTTATTCAATCCTAGCACCGATCCGATTATATTAGCTTTACCCGAAGCATTCTTTATGCATAGTTTTATATTGGCATTTGGAGTAATCGAATTTTTGTTTATAATAGGGTATTTCATTTCAAAGAAACAATGGGTAAAATACGAAAAAAAGACTCCTTGAATATATCAAGGAGTCTTTTACACTGGTTTCTCTGCGTACGAATTTATTACAAGTATTTTTATCAAAAGAATTAATTGTGCTATTAAGTTGATTAAACAAAAAGATTACACCTAGAAATCACTCTATAATTGTAGTGTCAAAACCAACATTAAGAAGAAACAAGATGTACTCAGTCGTATCATCAAAATTTCAAATTTTGAAAACTTATTACTTATTTTCCAAGCGTATTTGTTAGTGATTTAAAAGTCGTGGATTCACTTAGATGGAATAGCCTCTACATATTATTTTTGCATCGCTGGATATCAGTAAAGTATCACTGAACCATTAAGCCCTCTATATGTATAGAGGAAAAAATAGATTTGCCCATCATAGATAAATGTAGCTCGTTCTTCCTCAAAGGTAAGCGTTTATCAAGATAAATAAAAAGGCCATTGTGTTGAATCAACATGTAGTTGTTATTTTGAGGGTTTTTATATGAAATATCCACATCTACTGCACCCACGCAACAAGTGCGAGTTGCTCTAAGTGAAACAGTTATTATCGTACGACCTTTCTTCTTCATCCATTCCTGTACTGCCTCATCCACTTTAATAGATATAGCCATTTTTCTATCACTGTCCCTTTTTTAGAATAATCAGGATTTTATATCATTAAATCACAAATAATTTAGGCGTTAAAAGACACCAATATAATTTTCCTTATACAGCATACTGGCTGGTCTGACCCGATTCTGGAAGGGGGTCAAACCAGGCAGTGCTTTTTTCGTTCCTGCTTCCTTTTATTTCGGCTCTAATTTCAATGTCATAGCATTGATGGCAACAATTACAGTCGAAAGTGACATCAAGACGGCACCGAATGCTGGACTTAATGTTATGCCAATTGGTGCTAGTATTCCTGCAGCTATTGGGATCGCGATAAAGTTATACCCTGCTCCCCAAATAAGATTTTCTTTCATCTTACGTGTGGTCTTCTGAGCCAACTCGATAAAGGATTCAATGTCGCCAGGGTCTGACTGTGTCAAGATGACATCGGCTGAATCCAATGCTACTTGAGTTCCGGCACCAACAGCTATACCAACGTCTGCTAATGCAAGAGAAGGTGCATCGTTGACCCCGTCACCGACCATGATAACTTTCTTTCCTTCTGCTTTAAGTTTTTCAATTAATTCATATTTGTCTTGAGGAGATTGATTAGCTAGATAATCAATACCTAAAATTTCTGCAGCTCCTTGAGCCGCTTTTTCATTGTCACCCGTTGCCATAATCGGCTGAATCTTGTTCTTTTTAAGGGCTTGTATTAAGTCTTTACTAGTCGGTTTTAATTCATCTCCTAAAGCTACAGCACCGATTGCTTCGTCGTTTTCTACTAAGACACTGAGGGTTGCTCCTTTTGGAATATCCATATCCAGATTACGTCCATATGATTTTTGACTGATTAATTGATAACGATGTCCGTTAGCTTGACCTTCTACACCAGCGCCAGAAATAACATCAATCGAATCAAAACTTACTGGACGTATCCCTTGCTGTTCTGCGTAACTAATAATTGACTGAGCGATAGGGTGACTAGATCCGCCTTCGATACCTGACAATAAGGCAACGATTTCATCTTTCGTATATTTATCATTAAAGAGTTCAACATCTAATACTTTAAACTCACCAGTTGTTAAAGTTCCCGTTTTATCTAAAACTATAACATCTGCGTTTGTAGTCAACTCCAAAGCGTCCCGGTCTTTCACTAATAATCCCCGACTGGCCCCTAAGCTGGTACTACGAGCAGTCACCAATGGAATAGCCAGACCCAGGGCATGCGGACAAGCAATAACTAATGTGGTGACTGTAAAAATAACTGCCGTTGGTACATCAGCTATAACCATCCATATGACAAGGGCAATAAGCGCTACAATAACCGCAATATAAAAGAGCCATCCTGCAACTTTTTGCGCAAGATTTTCTGCTCGAGAAGATTGGCCTTGAGCTTGACTGATTAATGCCTGAACCTGAGAAATGAAGGACTTATCGCCCGTCTGCTTTATTTCCACATAGAGGACTCCGCCACCATTGGTTGATCCACCGATGACCTCATCTCCGGGATTTTTTTCAATTGGTTTCGATTCCCCAGTCACAAGCGCTTCGTTTACACGTGATTCGCCACGCTGGATCGTTCCATCTGCTGGAACATTTTCTCCTGCTTGAACACGGATAACATCTCCAATCTGAAGTTCAGACACAGGGCGAGTCTCAATCGAATCGTCTTCTAAAACAACATGAGCATCTTTCGGCACCAACTCAGCCAATGCTTTTTGCGCGTCCCCTGCTTCACCCAATGCCTTCATTTCAATCCAGTGTCCTAATAACATGATTAAAATTAACGTTGCAAACTCAAAGAAGAAGTCCATGACATGTTCTCCAGTTACATATCGAGCGGCCACTGCGTAAACACTATAGACATAAGAAACCGTTATTCCCAAAGTAATCAAGGACATCATGCCTGGAGCTTTTGAATTAAACTCATCTTTCGCACCCATGTAGAATGGTTTTCCGCCATAAATGTATAGAATTGTTGCCAATACAGCTGCTACAACGTCTGCATAAGGAAAGATAATTTGGAAAGGCAACTGAATATCCATCATAGGAGTAATGAGTAAGATTGCAATTCCTAATGGGAGTGACTTCAAGAAAATCTCCTTAAAGCTACCGTGATGGTGGTGGGCATGCCCTCCCATTGCGCCATGATCCATTTCACTGTGATCCATCGCACTATGGTCCATCTTGCTGTGATCCATCTGACTATGGTCCATCTTGCTGTGATCCATCTGACTATGGTCCATCTTGCTGTGATCCATGTCGCCGTGATTATGATGACTATGTGACGAATGTTTTTTGTTATTCTTCATTTTTAATTCCTCCTTATTATATTAGAGACTGATTTTAAAGTTTTAGAACTTTCTCATCTAACACTGCATATAATTCTCATGAAAAGGGTTCTATACTTTATCTCTATCTACTATCTATGAATAAATGGTATTCGTACTTTATGCACTTAATACTGAATAGTTAGTTTCTGCTAAAGCAGCATTGAGCGTTTCGGTATCAATCTCTGTTTGACTTTCAAGTACTGCTTTTTTAGTCGCTAAATCAACCTCTACAGATTCAACCCCTTCAATAGCTGAAAATCTTTCTTGTACCGTATTCGCACAACCTGCACATTTTACGCCATCTAATAAAACTTCTTTTTTCATTATTTTATTCCCCTTTTTTTTTTTTATCTTCTCCTATTATATAGAATAGTATATAGAATAGGAAGAAGTTTAAATCCCAGATAAGCTACGTGTTTTCTAAACAACTGCTGGTTTGAATCGTCTTAACCGTAAAGCATTGAGCAAGACCGATACGGAGCTGAAACTCATGGCGACTGCCGCAAACATTGGACTCATCAATGGTCCGCCAAAAATATGCAAGAGACCCATCGCAACTGGAATACCTACAAGGTTGTAAGCAAAAGCCCAGAACAAGTTTTGTTTAATGTTTCGTAGCGTTGCATGACTTAAATCAATCGCAGTCAATACAGCGGTTAAATCATTACGCATAAGGACAATATCAGCCGATTCAATCGCCACGTCTGCACCTGATCCAACTGCAATACCGATATCTGCTTGAGCTAATGCGGGTGCATCGTTAATGCCGTCTCCAACCATCGCTACCTTCTTGCCTGCCTCTTGTAGTTTTTTGACTTCCTCTGCTTTATCTTCAGGTAATACTTCACTTAATACACTGTCTATACCCACTTGCTTAGCAATCGCTTTGGCTGTACGTTTGTTATCTCCAGTAATCATGATTACTTCAACACCGCGTCTTCTAAGTTCTTTAACAGCCTTCATACTATTTTCCTTGAGTGTGTCAGCTACTGCGATAATTCCAGCTAGTTCTCCATCAACAGAGAGATACATCGGTGTTTTTCCTTCGTCTGCTAAACGATCGGATTCTTTTTCCACACTTGATAAATCAATTTTTTGCTCTAGCATCAGTTTACGGTTTCCAATGTACATATCTTTGCCCTCAATTTCAACTCGAATCCCGTGTCCAGGAATCGCTTCAAAATGATCTGGTTTAGCTAATGTCATGTTCTCTTCTTTTGATTTTTGTACGATGGCTTCGCCTAATGGGTGTTCAGAACCTGTTTCACCAGAAGCTGCATAATATAAAAGATTTTCTTTAGTAATAAGAGGAGTTACCAAAATATCCGTCACGATAGGTTTACCTTCTGTCAGTGTCCCTGTTTTATCAAATACAATCGTGTCTAAATTATGAGTGGTTTCTAACGCCTCACCACTTTTTATCAAGACACCATGTTCTGCCCCTTTTCCGGTTCCAACCATAATACTTGTTGGAGTCGCCAAACCTAAGGCACATGGACAAGCAATGACAAGGGTTGTTATGATAACGGATAAAATAAATATTCCAGATTGACCTGCAATTAACCAAGCAATCCCTGCTAAAACGGCTAATGCTATAACAATCGGTACGAAATATCTGGTAATGATATCGGCCATTCGAGCAATGGGTGCTTTAGACCCTTGAGCATCTTCTACTAATTTTATGATTTGAGATAGAGTTGTATCACTTCCCACTCGAGTCGCGCGGTAATCAATGGAACCATTTTTATTGATACTAGCCCCAATAACCTCGTCTCCACTTTCCTTTTCCACGGGGATACTTTCTCCTGTCAGCATTGATTCATCGACTGAAGTGCGTCCCTCAACAACAACACCATCTACAGGCATACTTTCTCCCGGACGAACTCGAATAACATCTCCTAAAGCGACTTCATCCACAGTAATCTCTTGTTCCACACCATTACGTATCACTCGAGCTGTTTTAGGAACCAAGTTGACTAATTTTTCAATCGCTGAGGACATTTGCCCCTTTGATCGCTCTTCTAAAAATAACCCTAACGTATGAAGAGTTAAGATAACTCCAGTCACTTCATAGTAAAGTAAATCTGAAAAGTTCCCGTAACCTAAGCCAGCCCCGATCGTCGCTGCCAGACTGTATACAAAAGCGGCCGCGGTACCAAGGGCAATCAGGGAATCCATATTTGGGTGACCTTTAAATAAGGTTTTGAATCCCTTCTGGAAATATTCCCAGCTTACTACCATTATCGGCAAAGTCAGAATAAGTTGTAAAAGAGAAAAATTAAATGCATTTATCATTGGGTCAACGATATTTGGTAGAGGCATACCGACCATTGGACCCATGGATATAATTAGTAAAGGGATTGTAAATATAATGGATATCCCAAAACGATTTGAAAGTTGCTTCATTCTTTTTTCTTTTTTCTCACGCTTCTCTGCTCGTGAATTATCTTGAGTCTCAGTTGTTTCTAATACGGCTGCATAACCACTATTGGATACAGCACCAGTCACATCAGATACTGAAATTGCTGACGGGTTATAGGAAACTTGCATTTTTTCTGTCGCTAAATTGACGGAAGCTTTATCTACGCCCGACAACTTTCCGACGGCTTTTTCAATTGTCTGTGCACAGGATGCGCAGGTCATACCTTCAATTGCAAAGGTTTGCGTCGTTCCTTCTTGGGCAATCAGTTCATACCCTGAATTATCCACTGCTTTTTGTAGATTTTCTACTGAAAAAGTTGGTTCATCGTACTCTATACTTAACTTCTCTGTTGCTAGGTTCACGGAAGCCTGTGTGACCCCACGTACCTTTTTTGCCGCTTTTTCTACTGTCTGCGCACAAGACGCACAGGTCATACCTTCTATGGCAAACGATTTATTCTCCAATTTTTTCGCTCCTTATTCTCCATGATGATGTAAATGGCACTCGCATTGCCCTTCTGTACACTGACAATCCACTTCTTCTACTGCGAAAGCTTTTTTCATCTCTAATATTTCTTCTAGTCGCTGGATATCATCGAAGCTTAAGACATGATCTTCAATGATACTCCCTACTACATTCCCGACATTCTTTCGACAAATACGATCGAAAATATCGTTTGTAAAACTTCTTACCGCTTCTTTCTCTTCGATATTTGTCGAATAAATATATTTTCTACCTTCTTGTTCTGTATTCAGTGCGCCTTTTTCAACCAGTCGACCTAAGAGCGTTTTGATAGTGGCTTGTTTCCAGTCCATTTTTTCTTTCAATATGGAGATGACTTCTTTACTAGTCACTCGACCATTCGCCCAGACTACTCGCATAACTTCCCATTCAGCATCGGTTATATGAGGGTCTACAGCTATAGTACTCATATTCTCTCCCCCTTTCGTTTACGCGCGTAAGCATTAATACTAAATATAGTTTACACTAGTAAACGATTATTGTCAAGAGTTTATGTAAATGAATAATTTGTGATGTATTATTTTTTATAACTTTTTAACTTTCGTTTCGATGAGACACGCCTGACGAAAATATGGATTGTGTTTTAGTTCATTAATTAGGGATTGGTTCGTCGGACACTTCTCTTTTAAAAAAACACCGAAAATAAGCTTTTTTAGAATGTCGGCGGATAGACATCCCACTGTACGGGTTTTCTATCCCCCGATTTCATTTTGATTACAAATTTGAGCCTAACAGGCTCAAGGGGTCACAGCATCGCAAATTATTCATCTACAAACTATTTCAGCTTTAAACACAAAAAAAGCAAGGTGAGAGCCCTGCCTTTTTGCGTCTTTATCGGACTATAATTGTATGAGTAGCTCATTGGGGAGTACCATCTTAAAATCTAGGAGAATGATATGCTACTCTCTGTCTATACTATAACTCGAATGTAAGTTCTGGTATATGAATATTGGAAGTTTTTTTGCAAAGATTTAGTTTTTTACAACAGAAGCTTCATAAATAGAATCCACTGCTTCTTTTAGTTTTGCATCAAAGTCTGCATCACTTTGATTAACAGATAAGTCCTGCGTAAGCGCCCGTGAAAAACTTGCTATAACATTGTCATTTTGACTAAGTATTTCGTTCGCTTCGTCTGTTTCATAACCACCTGATAAAGCAACAACACGTAAAACTTGTGAATGATCGGCTAATTCTTGATATAAATTAGCTTTCGTTGGGATAGTTAATTTCAACATCACATAATCATCAGTAGCTAATGCATCTAAATGGTTTTTAATGGATTGGTTTAAATATTCCTCAATTTGTTCTTTATCTTCAGAATGAATATTCACTTCAGGTTCAACGATAGGAACTAAGCCAGCATCAATTATTTCTTGAGCAACTTGAAACTGCTGGGTGACTACATCATCGATGCCTTTTTCATTATATGAAAGAATGTTTGAACGCATTTTTGTACCAAACATATTTTGTTTTTTTGCTTGTTTAAGTAAATTATTAAGTCCTGGAATTGGCTTCATTAATTGTACGCCATGTTCTTCATCTGCAAGTCCTTGATCTATTTTAATAAACGGAACAATTCCTTTATCGCTTAAATAATCTCCAGCATACTGACCTTCTATCCTATTATTCATCGTATGTTCAAATAAAATCGCGCCAATAATTTTATCCGGAGTAAAAGATGGAGATGTGATGATTCGTGTACGCATTTTGTGAACAAGATCAAACATTTCATCGTCATTTGAATACTGGTCTTCACTGACCCCATAAGCATTCAGAGCTTTTGGTGTACTACCACCGCTTTGATCAAGTGCCGCGATAAAGCCGTCTTTATTCTTTATAGTATCAAAATGTTCTTGATTCATTGATAAATTCCCCTCCATAGATTTTCTGAAATTCCCATAGTTATCCTTCACTAATTAGTTTATTAAAAATTTTCACCCTATACCGCCGATTTCATTTTTATTACAAATTTGAGCCTTATGCATATTTTTTAATTATTTATTTAATCGAGAAACATATTCTGTTAAACGCACCAAATTAGAAACAAAACCATATTCGTTATCGTACCAAGCAACTGTTTTAACCAATTGTCCCCCATTTGCATCTAATACTTCTGTTAACGTTGCATCAAAAACGGATCCATGTGTAACCCCCACGACATCGGAGGAAACAATTTCATCCTCAGTGTACCCATATGAATCATTCGCGGCTGCCTTCATCACTTCGTTAATCTGATCAACGGTTACCTCTCTATCCAACACCGAGAACAGTTCTACAAAGCCCGCAGTAATGACAGGAACCCGTGTGGTGGTACCCGTAATGATCCCTTTAACCTCTGGAATGACTTTTCCTAATGCGTTGGCAGCGCCAGTCGTAACAGGAATAACATTTTGAGCACCTGCGCGACTTTTACGTCCCCCGGGAGCATCTTGCAAGTTTTGTGTCGCTGTATAGGCACGCGATCCTGTCATCAGGCCTCGTTGAATCCCAAACTCGTCCACTAATACTTTTGTCATTAAGGCTAAACCATTTGTCGTACAGGAAGCGGCGGAAATAATTTTGTCACTTGGACTCAAAATTTCTTGGTTGACACCAAAGACAACAACTTTCGTTTCTTCATCTTTAGTTGGTGCTGAAATAATTACTTTTTTAGCTCCAGCGTCTATGTGTGCCTGTGCTTTTTCATTAGTTGTGTAAAAGCCTGTACATTCCAAAACGATATCAATGTCCAAATCGGACCATGGTAGTTTTTTGGCATCCTTTTCTTCGAATGTTTTAACTTCTTTGCCATCAACCAGAATTGAATCGCCTCTTGCCTCGATATCATAAGGGAAAATCCCATATGCAGTATCGTATTTTAAAGAGTAGGCTAAATCCTCATTATTTGTTAAATCATTTACTGCAACAACCTGTAGTTCTGAGTCCCTCAACTCTTTAATACGGCGAAATGCTAAGCGTCCAATACGACCAAATCCATTAATTGCTATTTTAGTAGTCATTATATTCCTCCATTTAATTTTTTAATTATGTACTATTTTTCTTAATGAATATGTGCTGGTTATCCTTAATTAGCAGCCAAAGTTTAACATTAACCCCTCCTCTACGTCTACGCGTGTAAACCATGAGCTGACTTGAGTCTACATTAGTAAACTCTTATTGTCAAGAGTTTTTTTGAAATAGCATTTTTTTATGATCTTACTCTGACAAGTTTTCGAGATTCTTAAAATATCTGATATAAGTTATATAAATGAACAAGTGAATTATAATAATTCCTTCTGATATTGTTATTGATTTATTACCTATTATTTTAATTTAATAAGGAACATAAAATCCCTATACACATTGAAGTTACCATAGACTTCTTGTGTATAGGGATCTTTTTACTTTTTAAATTTATTGAATGTTTATTCTTCTCCGTTTTCTTCTATATCTTCAATTAATTGTTCCATCTTAACAATTTCTTCTTCTTGTGCTTGTATAATTTCTTCGCTTAATTGCTGTACTCGTGGATCTGTGAGATTGGCATTTTCACTAGTCATAATAGCGGTAGAGTGGTGTGGAATCATGGCTCTCATCCAAGCAGTATCGTCTACGCCAACTTGGTTTTGAATAAGCCCAAACGATCCCAGCACGAGTAAGACTGAAAGCCCCATTATAACGGCGTTTAATTTTTTATTATCATACATTTTCCACATAAAACCCATCATAATGATAGCCATGACTGCGCCCATAAAAATAGCCATATAAACACGGGTTTGACTAAAGTAAATGTGCGCAAATTCATTGACATTCACAAACATTAGAAAGTACATAATGACTGTTGAAGTTAAAATCATGAGGGCAAATTTTAGGTATTTATTCATAAGTATCCGTCCTTTTTTAGTATTTCTTAAACTTTAAGTTTGGTAGGTATTTTAATGTACCACTAGTGATTATTGAGCTAATTCTTCTTCAACAAACCATTTATGATTACGAACAACTGCTCCGCCATCTGTTGGTTGGTAATCCACCATATAAACATTCGTAGTTACAGCGTCATCAATTATTGCAGTTGCTCCTTCCATACCTTCCATATGGTCGGCTTCTAATGTCACTTCTTCTCCAGGTTCAAATGCGCCTTTGGTTGACTCAGAAATGTCTTCGTGGATAACCCAGCGATGATTTTCCTCTCGTTCTCCACCATTGGTTGGATTGAAAGAAACTTCATAAGCCGTCGTAGCAAATACGCCAGAAACAGTTGCTTCGGCACCTTCCATTCCAGGCATATGATCGCGCTGAAGAATAACAGATTCTCCTACTTCGTACATCGGATTTTCAGCTTCTTCCAAGCCTTCTGGAATTTCTCCCGACTCATCATGCTTCATATCTCCCATATTATCCATATCTCTTGTTTTTTTGGACTCGCTAATTATCTGGTTCTCATAGCTATCTTCTAATGATGGTTGATTTTCAAGTGTGTAGTTAGCAAATATTAAATCAGCGTTTTTAATATTAAATGCTTCAGTTAAATCGTCTACTGAAAAATTAGTACTTTGAGAAATCGCCCAGAGAGTATCTCCCCAAACCACTTCGTAATTTTGAAGTTCTTCTAATGTATCGTATTGGGAAACATCTGCTTGTACTTCTTCTACTGTACGCGCTCTCCAAAATTGGCTTGAGTCTTGTACTTCTTCCCCAGATTCACCATGTTCCATACCTTCGTGGCCTGTTTGAGATTTATCCGTTGTTTTGCTAGCCACCGTTTTCGAGCCAGTTTGAGCAGCATTATCTGCATCATCAAGTGTATTCGCGCCTACCTTATTCACTAGTGGATAAGAACTTAATAATGCTACAGATAAAAGACTACTTATAATTGTTTTTTTCACACGATTTCTCTCCTTTTGGTGATACCACCTTTATCTACAAATGTAGCTGAATGAACTTACATGTAGTTTATAATTACCCCTTATCATTGTCAAACACTTTGATTTTTATCAATTACAAATGAAGACTTATCGTTGTTTTTATTATCTCATCAATATTTAAAAAGCGATTCCATAATAAACACGTAGATTAATTTAGAAACCAAAGACAACAAATTATCCTTTAGATCACCTATAAATCCCTTATTAATGCCCACTAATTTTAATTGTTTTTAAAGTGCTTCTTTTACAAGTTCAGTCAAGCCCATATCTTTCGTTAAGATTTATGTTGCAACCTATAGTTATAAGAAATGAATATGGCAAAAAGTGATTAGGTAATGTTTATTAATCCTTGATCATTAGTCTTAAGTTATGACTATAATTAAATATTTGTTTGTATATTACATTTAAATTACCTCTAGTACAATGAATAGAAGTGTAAAAAAGAGGCTGGGACAAAACTACTTTTGCGAAAAAAGTAGTCCCACTTTCGTTTATTTT
>NZ_JVVG01000067.1:0-749 GCF_001053265.1 Carnobacterium sp. 1290_CSPC | reverse complement strand
GAACTTGATTCATCCATGTAATGAATTACACGGTTTTCTCAAGGGGCGACTTTAAATAAACCACAATAGGTAAAAAAAGTGGTTATAAATAAATAATTTCAAAACAGCTATAACAAAAGTGGTAAAATGTGGTTTTTACTACGTAAAATGTTGTAATAAACACAAAAACCACTTATTTAAGTTATTGTGGTGATTGATTACGTAAAATGTTGTCAATTACTGCGTAAAATGTGGTTTTTAGCTCCGTAAAATGTGATTTTTTAATGTGCAAAACCCTTGATACATAAGGCTTTTGAATTGCGCAAAGTCTTTAAATATAAATAATAAAGTGTATAAAGTATACTTGTATTACAAACGTAGTAAAACTACATAAATGATAATCTCCTAGTTCATAGCGACAAACTAATTGAACTGGATTAAATAATTACTCTGGTCTGCCAACCGGAGTTTTTTTATTGCTTTTTTTAGTTTAATCCACTTTATTGCATCAATGTAGTACTGGGATACTATGATAATGTAATAGTAAGATACTATATAATGTAATACTGTAATAGTATGATAGTCTATTACTAAGGTAGTGGAATAGTATTATAGTGTAATAGTATATAGTGTAATAATATAATACTGTAATAGTATGGTAGTCTATTACTAAGGTAGTGTAATAGTAAGATAGTGTAATTAATAGCAATAAAAAGAGGCTGGGACAAAACTACTTTTGCGAAAAAAGTAGTCCCACTTTCGTTTATTTT
>NZ_JVVG01000066.1:0-2597 GCF_001053265.1 Carnobacterium sp. 1290_CSPC | reverse complement strand
CGTTTGTACAACCACCATGTTTAGGACAAACTCTCTGTTTTAACAGAGAGTAGTTGATATATACTAGAAGAGGAAGCGTTTTTGAAATTGGGGTGAAATCAAAAATTTTTATTAAAATTATTCAAATGAAGTGACAAAATTTCACTTTAAAAGTATGCTTAAGGCTACAAGTTATGTCGTTTTTGGAGGGATAAAAATGAACATCGAACAGAAAAAAGAATTGTTAGCTATCTTAGCGCAGGATGCGCGATTAGCACCTAAAACTATTGCTAACATGATTGAAGCTAACGAAGAAGAAGTCGTTGCGCAAATCGCTGCTTATGAAAAAGATAACGTGATTGCCGGCTACCACACCATGATCAACTGGGACGTTGCCGATGACAACTTGCTATCAGCGATGGTAGAAGTCAATGTCGATTTACACCATGGTGTATCTTATCAAGACATTGCAGAAACCATTTACCAATATGACCAAGTAGAATCTTTATACTTGATGTCAGGTACTTATGATTTTCTATTATTAACCAAGCGTTTAACGATGGTAGATATCTCTAAATTTATCTCTAAATTAGCAGCTATCGACGAAGTTAGCGCTACAACAACCCACATTGTAATGAACCGCTATAAAGAACAAGGGGTTGTCTATAAAGATATCAAAGAAGATGGCGGGCGTATGGTGATCTCACAATGACAAAATCTCAAAATAAAACCGTAATTGACATGGAACCTTCTGGTATCCGACGTTTTTTCGACATTGCCAATGAAATCGAAGGCGTGATTTCGCTTGGTGTAGGGGAGCCTGACTTTCCAACGCCTTGGTCAATTCGTGAAGAAGCGATTCGGGCCATTAGAAAAAGTAAAACTTATTATACTGCCAATGCAGGTTTAATTGAATTGCGACGTACGATTTCAAAATATGTAGACCGCAAATATGACTTGGATTATGATCCGGAAACGGAAGTGATTGTCACTGTTGGTGGTTCTGAAGCCATTGACCTTGCTTGTCGTGGATTAATTAACCCAGGTGATGAAGTATTGTGTATGGATCCGTCTTACGTATCTTACACACCGTCAATTAAGCTTGCTGGCGGGATTCCCGTACCAGTGAAGCTACCAAGTGAGCACGACTTTATTTTACAGCCGGAAAATATTGAAGCATTAATTACAGATAAGACAAAGGCTATTATTTTAAACTATCCAAACAACCCAACTGGGGCAGCGGCAACGCGTGAAGAGTTGGAAAAGTTGGCTGACGTCATTAAGAAACATGATTTATATGTCTTAACGGATGAAATCTATTCTGAAATCTGGTACGCCAAAGATAAATACACATCAATCGCTTCGTTTGAAGGGATGAAAGAACGGACAATCTACATCAACGGATTTGCTAAAGCCTTCTCAATGACAGGGTGGCGAATTGGTTACCTGTGTGGACCAGAAGTTTTAGTGGAACAAATGTTGAAAATCCACCAGTTCACGATTATGGCTGCGCCAACTGTATCGCAATATGCGTCAGTTGTGGCTTTAGAAGATTGTGATGACGATGTAGATGCGATGCGGAAAGACTATTTAAAACGTCGTAACTTCTTATTAGGCCGTTTCCGTGATATGGGCCTTCCTTGTTTCGTACCACGTGGGGCTTTCTATACCTTCCCTGACATTCGTGAATTTGATATGACCAGTGAAGAATTTGCCATAGCACTCCTTGATGCGAAGAAACTGGCGGTTGTGCCAGGTTCAGCATTTGGTGAGGGTGGGGAAGGATTCTTACGTATCTCATACGCATACTCAATTAAAGAATTGACGATTGCCATGGACAAAATAGAAGAATTTGTTACCGAGCTAAGAAACAAATAAAACAAAGATAAATATTGCGTACAGAAATGCAAATTCATTTTTCAAAGAATGATACAAATGACGATTGAGGGGTTGATTTCATGGATAAAGAAGCATTAATCATTGTAGATATGAGTAACGATTTTGTGGCACCAGACGGTTCATTAACCGTTGGCCAACCAGGTCAAGCCATCGTTCCCTACATTAAATCTCTGGCAGAAGACTTTATCAGCCAAGGGAAGGATGTGGTCGTGGCTATGGACGCTCATCAAGTGGATGATCCCCACTTTAAATTGTGGCCAGCCCATAATGTGGTGGGTACAGAAGGACAAGCACTTTATGGTGAATTGCAAGACTGGTTCCAAGCCAACCAAGACAATGAATTGGTCACATACCTACCTAAAGAAAATTACAATAGCTTCTTTAATACTGGTTTGGCGGATTTATTGCTTGATAAAGACGTTGATACAGTCCATGTTGTTGGTGTAACCACAGATATTTGTGTTTTCAATACGGTTAGTGGGGCAGATGCCTATGGTTTTCAAACGAAAGTCCATGCTAATGGTGTTGCAACCTTTACAGATTTAGGGGACACTATGCTTCAGCATATGACACGGTGTTTCCACACTGAAATCATTAAGTAGAAATTGTCTCGTAAAGTCTGCATAACAATTGTACAATAAATGAATAGGTCATGATTTTCGGCTCTACAATATATAGGACTGATGACTTCAAAAAAAGAGGAATCTCCATTATCATAA
>NZ_JVVG01000009.1:0-300 GCF_001053265.1 Carnobacterium sp. 1290_CSPC | reverse complement strand
GTTGATTATCTTTTGAGTATCTCACACGAACTTTTAGTTACTTATACCCTGATGAATGAATTAAAATATGCCATTTCAACTCATGATATCAATATTTTCAATGAAATCCTACATAGGACTAAGAACCACACTTTGCCAAGTCGTACGAGAAGAACTATCAGAACATTAGTCAAGTTCTTGCCTTATATACATAACGCCTTAAAATATACTGTATCAAATGGTCCTACCGAAGGTATTAACAATAAAATTAAATTAATTAAACGAACAGGTTTTGGATATTCGAACTTCCATCATTTACGT
>NZ_JVVG01000065.1:0-10427 GCF_001053265.1 Carnobacterium sp. 1290_CSPC | reverse complement strand
CCCGCCTCAAGCGACTGCCAATACTTTTGACCGCCGCTACCAAGACCTTGATATCGACCATTTATTAGCAGGCGAAAGTTTAAAAGACACTTTAAACCGGACCATGCCTTATTGGGAAGACCATATTGCAGCTGATTTAAAAGAAGGCAAAAATGTCCTTGTTGTCGCTCATGGCAACAGTTTGCGGTCATTAACCAAATACTTGGAGGGTATTTCTGATGAAGATATTCCTGACTTAGAAATCGCAACCGGTGAACCCATTATTTATGACGTTGACGAAAACCTTCATATCTCAAACAAAAAAGTCTTAACGAAACATATCACCAAATAACATGTAATGATATGCAAATAAATAGCCCGGAAGCCTGGAACGTTGTATCCCTTGACTTCTAGGCTATTTTTCTTCTTTAAATTTTATTTCTTTAAAATATGCTTCATAAGCTTGCGTTAACTCAACCAATTCATCTGGCAATGGCCATTGTGGTGGTTGACCGTTCATGATTTGCACGAATACATTTAAGCAATTATGCCAACCGGTAGCCGTTTGCACTACCCAGGCAAGGTCTGAAAATGTATGGTTAAAATGTAATCTAGCACCAGATTCCGTTTCAGAGATCTCCATGCGTATCACATCGCGGCCATCTTCGATAAACTCAAAACCATCTTCAAGTGAAAACTTAGTAATCACCCCTTGGTAGAGATTCCCTTCGCCGTCGTCAAATTTAATCAATCCGCCAACTTGGCCATCTATTTCCCCTGTTGCGAATGGATACCATTTTGAAAAAATGACCGGATCTGTCAAAGCGTTGAATACCGCCTCTTTTGACTGGTAAAAGTCCCTTTCAAAGTACAGTGTATACGAACTTTCATTTTCAATTAATTGCCCAAATAACATTGTGTTTCCTTTCCCTTACGCTAAATCTAATAGCCTTTGGATATCAATCTTCTTCATCTGCATCATGGCTTGAATTTGTGCTGAATGATGTTGTAACTCTCCAATATTTGCCGGCACAATTTGCCATGATAAACCATATCTATCTTTTACACAACCACACTGCTCAGCTTTAGGAAAAGCGGCATAATTTTTCCAAGTAATAATCTATTTCATCTGACTCTCGCAATTAAGCCTCAAAGATATCACTTCATTAAAACGGAAATATGGCCCGCCATCCAAAGCAATATAAGGGTGGTTATTTAAAGTGAACTCTGCCGTAATAACTCTACCTGTCATACCCTCAAAGTATTCGTCTAAACTGGCATCTGGATAGTACTCAATCTGCTGAATTTCTGAATTTGGAATCAGATCTACTCAGAAGCGAACCGCCTCTTCACAATCGCTGGCACTAAAACATAAACAAGGTGCAATACGCTTCATGATAGCTCTACTTCATTGGGTGCTGGTCAGTCATACGCCACTAATACCTATATAGTTTACCACAAGAAAGTGAAAATTCGAACAGTCTATCCCAATTAGGCCTACCCCCACTGAAAAAATGACCTACAATATTATCGACTTACCAACAATAAAATAAAATAAAATAAAAGGATCCAGCCTTTACACTGAATCCTTTAGAGTAAATCTACTTAGCTTGTTCTGCTTTTTTATCTTTTTTGTAGATGGCATCGACGATGACGGCGATGGCGTTGTCACCTGATACATTTGTTGCGGTACCAAATGAGTCTTGGGTGATGTATAAAGAAATGGCTAATTGGTTGAAGGCTTCTGTTAGACCAACCATTGGTAAGAAAGGTAAAGCTGACATGATGGCCCCACCAGGTGCACCTGGTGCAGCGACCATAGCGATTCCTAATACCATGATGAAGCCAGCCATTGTACCAATTGAGATTGGCATTGAGTACATCATTAAGATGGCTGTCACACAAGATATGATGGTAATCATTGAACCAGCTAGATGGATAGTGGCGCATAGTGGCACAACGAAGTTAGCGATTTGCTCAGAGACGCCATTTTTCCGGGCAATTTCAACGTTTGTTGGAATGGTTGCGGCAGATGATTGGGTACCTGCGGCTGTTAACCAACCTGGAATTTGATTCTTCATCATTTGAATTGGGTTCTTACCGGCGTAAGCACCAACCACGGCGAACATGAAGGTTAGGTATAGTAAATGTAAGAAGATGGCAGTGACTAATACCCGCCAAAAGACTGACATAACGGCGAATACTGAACCTGAATATGACATGTCTGCAAAGTTGAAGAAGATATAGAATGGCAGGAATGGAATCACGACTGTTTGTAAGGTTAAATCGATAACCTTACCGAAGTCGGTAAACACTGTCATTAAAGATTCTCCGCGTCCTCTTGCTCGTAGCCAAGAAATCCCTAAGCCTAACATAAAGGCGAAGATAATGGCTGCGGTAACTGAAAACATGGGTTCTAGACCAATTGAGAATAAGGCGGTGGCCCCTTCACCTGATTTTTGGATGGTATTTGCCAAGTCGGAGGTGATAAACATTGGGAATAAATTGCTGGCTACAGCATAGGCAATGATACCGGCAACGATTGTTGACCCGTAGGAAATGGCTACAGTAATCCCTAAAAGTTTACCCGCACCTTCTGCTAGTTCAGCGATACCTGGAATAATCAAGCCGACGATCATCAATGGAATGATGAAGGCCAGGAACTCGGAGAATAATCCGGATAATGTTTTTAATACTTGGAAGAAAATTTCTGGTAGAAAACCAAATTGGCCGACAATAATTCCTAATATAATTGCAATCACTAATTTCAAGGCTAGCGGTATTTTAAACCCCTTCTTTGCCATATGAACAACTCCTCTAAATCATTTCTTTCTCAAAAAGAAAAAAGTCCCAAATCAACTTGGGGCTTAACTTATTTTTATGAGATTACTGCTTTTATTTTAACAGATTTTTAATGAAATAAACTAGGTAATTTCGACAAAATTGCATTCGCTTCTTGCCATTTCGGAAAATATTGGTCCATTAGCTGGTAGAAACGCTTGGTATGGTTGGTTTCTAGTAAATGGACTAATTCGTGAACAACAACTGATTCCAGGCAAATTAATGGTGCAGTGACCAAGTTCAAACTAATCCAGATGCGTTTCTTCTGGATATTGCAGGTCCCCCATCTAGTTTTCATTTGCTTGATCCGAAATTCATTGGCCCATATGTCCATATGCGTCATCATTTTAGGGCCGGTAATGGCCAATTGGTCTTTCAACGCTTGTCTGTAAAAGGCCGTCATGACTTGTGCCCGCCCATCCTGGTCCATTCCTGGTTTGACAGTTAAAACTAGCTGGTTATCCATTAATTGGCAAGATGTTGGCCCCGGTTTTTCAATGACTAGTAAAGGATAGGATTGGCCCCATAAATAATGGATTTCGCCAGTTTCATAGCGTTTGACCTGGTCTTGGTAACGGTTTTGGATATCTGCCTGCATCCGCTCAATTTGGGCTAAGTTAGTTTCCACGAAGGCGACAATAGCGGCTTTACTGGCATAATTGGGTGCTGAAATACGCAGGTCTCCATGAGGCGGGACGGCTTTTAAGGTCAAGTTTTTATAGTTGGCCTGCTTGGTTACTTGAACGGGATAGCCCGCGATGGTCATATCAAGTTTAATAGCTAGCACCTCCCCGTGCGCTTTTTTTTTGGCAAAATGACTGCCCTTATTCACTCTCGTTAATCTCTGTAATGAGGTTATCGTAATTGACTGTGGCATTCATGAAAGCTGTATTATCAGTTGCGAAATGCTGGTGGAAGTCGGTGACGGTTTGGACGGATACGTCTGCATGATTAATCGTATAATCAATGATGTGGCCACCAAAGTTCTTGTCTTCGCTGATAAAATGGCAATGAAAGCCTTGTTTAACTACACCTTCAAATAGGTAAGGACCGTAAATCCCGATGCAAGTACCCTTGACGTTTTCTTGCTTGAATTCGGGTTGCTTGCGACTGGCGTCGATAAAGCGCGGGAAAGGTTCTTCAACGCGTGGGATGACCCGGGTATGCATGAAATCAAAAGACCCTTCGATGCGGATAACTGAAAATGTCGATAAGGATTTCAATTTCCTTTTTAGGAACTGATGCCATTCGTCCAGGGTAAATAATTCGTTTACGGTGAAGGTTTGGTCAGGCGTAAAGTCAGTCACGGCGGCATACGGAACGGTTTCGCCCCCTTTTAACACAACTAATTCGCCGTTTCCCTTGGCCTGGTATGCTTTGCCGTCAATCACGATCAATTCGCCATCTAAATGGTCCATAGTGCCAATCCCATAGTTGCCCTCTTTTAATAAGGCTTCTATGGTCATCGACCCATCGAAAAAACCCGCCATTAAGTCGCCCAATGTTTGATGTTGAAATAGTTTCGCCATATCTGTCTCCCCGTATCGCTTTCTGTGCACAGTTCATTTTCATTTTATTTAAACGATGGCACTTCTTGTCATGTCCATACTACCTTTTTTGCCCTCGTCTCGCAAGCTGTTGTAGGAGTGACAGCTTGAAATTGTTGACCCTTTTTCCTATACTAACTAGTACTTACTAGACAAAAAATTTGAGAGGAGTGGTTGGATGATTTCGCACGAGTTGCCTTTGATGCCGATTGGCGAGGATGAGAAGCGGTGGATGGCGGAAATTACGGGGGATGATGAGACTTTCGTCTTGAAACGGGATTTTCAGCCTGAGATCCGGCCTGGTGTTTGGGAAATTTATGATGGTTGGTACCAAATTCACGGCCAATTTCCTGGCATTTCACCCTTCGAGAAGGAATATGTCCTCGTGCAAAATGGGCAGATGACCCGCCACCTTGACTTTCGCTATATGATCAGTGCCCTACCGCAAATTAAAGCCTACGAAGAACAGCGAAAAGAACGCTTAGCATACCAAATCACCAAAGTCCTGGATGAAATCTACGAAGCAGTACCCTACGACGGGGTTTCAGACGCCATTTTAAGCCAAAAAGAGGACATGTCGATGGTGGAAACATCTAGCGAATTGGTCAAAGGTCTAGCCAACATCTTGAAACAAAAAGACGACATCATCAAAAAATACCAGACTTATTATGACCAAGGAGAAGACTTGTGGTAGATAGATTGAAGCTACGACAAAAGTCGCTGCTCTAATCTTCCAAAGGTTCCTTTCTTGGTGTCGGCTCTTACACCTTAAAAAGCCGAACAATTACCGGAAGTAATTGGCGTATTTTGGAAAGCATCGAAAGAGTTTGACTTTTGTGGGACAGCCGACGGAACGCAGCGACATACCGATGCCTTTCGTAAGAAGAGCCTGATATTACGACTTGTGGTAAATAGTAATTAGGGGCCTGACACTAATGTCAAAGCCCCTTTTTCTATATGTCGAATTTACAATTTAAGTGCAACACATAAAAATTTCAAAAAAATCTGGATCCGAACAATGAAATCTAAAGTAATCATTAATGCAATCACCTTCAGGGTTATGATAAGAAAAAGAAGTGCCAGGAGAAAATATAACTATAGAATTTGGTCTCACTTGATGAAATTTATCATTTATATAAAAAATAGCATTTGTTTTGATAAAGAGAGCAAGGTAAACATCAATTCCTTCAGGATGACCAATTTTCTCGGAATGGGGATGATGGAAATCCACGCCTCTATGTTTTGAAACAATGGAAAACAATTGAACCAACTGAATACTTCCTTCCTAAAAATTATGTTTTTATTTTTTCGTAAATTTCAAGGTTAAGTTAGCCACTACAGGTAACTCATTTGTTTGGTACCGTAACTGCCTTGTTATTCTAAATCAGTGACCCTCTGATAATGAACTGAGGGATGGTAGTCTTCCGACCAGTCTGGCCTCAGGCCATCTTTCCAGACATGAAGCCATGCCGAGGTCAAGTAATGATAGGTCAAGCCCCCAATCGTTCTTGCTTGAATGCTTGAACAAATGTGTCATGTGGTGTTGCATAACCGAAAATTTTCCGCGGGTAATCGTTCATCCAACGCTGGATCCGCAAAATCTGGTTCTCGCTCTCCTCACTAATCGGGCTTCCCTTGGGGACGAAACGGCGAATTAATTTATGCTGATTTTCGCTCGTCCCACGCTCCCAAGAAGCATAGGGGTGGCTGAAATAGACGTCAGCTACATCTTGCAGAGCATCGTGTAGCCCCGAAAACTCCGAGCCATTGTCGGAGGTCACGGTCTTAAATAATTGATCGAAGTTAGCGCCAGCCCGTTCTCTTAGCTGTTGAACCGCTTGGTCCACCGATTCGGTGTCCTTCCCGTTCAACTTTAGGATGACTTCAAAGCGTGTCTGCCGTTCAGCCAGCGTCAGCAGCACGGCATCCGACTTGGTCTGTTTCCCACGACTGTGTCGATTGCCCAATGACCGAATGTTTCCCGGGTTTCAACTTCTTTAGAGCGTTCTTCAATTGACGTCCCGAGAACACGCTTGTTGGGACGGTGTCCTGGGCGGCCCGCTTTGATTTTACGGGACAGTTTTTCAAGCAAGTCCATGTTCTTTGTTCGCATGATTCCGCGGTCAATCCATTGATAAAGAGCAGTTGTTCCAGGAATGATGGCACAATCGAACAGCGCGTGTTTTCTGGCAAATCCGACTACGACGTCCGGCGACCATTTTTCATTTAACATTTTGTCATCTGCCCAGTCAATGAAGGCATTTGTGTTCGCCCATTTGGGGCGTCTGCCACAGTTCAGTCGTTGATTTTCATAGAAGGCCTGTCCTGCATCAGCGTCATAAACAGAATAGTAGGTGTCATACACTTTTCCATTTTGGAGCTGAACCCAAAAGGAATCCGGGCAGTTGTCGAGCAACAATTTGAAGTTGCCAGACAGATTCTGGATGCGGGGCTTGTGCCAATCATTGAACCTGAAGTCGACATCTATAGTGAGAAAAAAGATGAAGTGGAGACTATTCTGAAAGAAGAATTGCTGCGGAATCTGGATACCTTACACGAAGACGATCATGTTTGTTGAAGTTGACAATTCCTACTGTGGCTAATACTTATAAAGAAACCATTGACCATCTAAATGTTCTTCGGGTCGTGGCCCTTTCCGGCGGTTATTCAAGGGATGAGGCAAACGTAAAACTGAAAGAAAATGATGGTTTGATCGCCAGCTTCTCCCGTGCTCTCTCCCAAGACCTGAACGTCAACCAGACCGATGAGGAAATTAACGCCGCATTAAAGGATGCAATTGATAGCATTTTTGATGCTTCCGTAAATAAAAAGGCTTAGAAAGACAGAAGTAGAATGCTGTGACGATCATTTTTAAGAGGATTTACAGATGTAAAATGAATATAAAGAAAAATACCTCCTTCACGAAAGGCTTAGCAGTTGATTACGTGAAGGAGGTATTTTTGACAGCAGGAATCGCTCGGCCTTCCCACTTTTCCATGCCATTTGATCTAAAAGAAACATAAAATACTTTTCTGAAGGTTATCTTTCATAGCGATGTTTCCTTTTTTAATCAGAGACGGCAAATCAAAACCCTTCTCTTGCCTATTCATGGCAGGTAGCACAGGCAATAAAAATGCCTGCGCCATATTTGTTGATTCTGCTATGAAATAGTTCTTGACGAATCGTTTTTTCGTCCCTAGAATGTATGGACGTATCACTGACAAAGGTCATTTAGGAGAATTAGAAAACATGGAAAAAACGGAATTGAAAAAAAGTATCAGCGGCTTGACTGCGCTGACAGTATTAGTGGGTACTGTAATTGGAGCGGGGGTCTTCTTTAAGCCTACAGCGGTGTATTCTGCTAGCGGGGCTCCGGGTGTTGGGCTGTTGGCTTGGTTTGTTGCCGGTATCATTACCATCACTGGTGGTCTGACTGTTGCTGAAATTGGCACGATTTACTCGGAATCGGGCGGATTAATGCTGTATATGGAAAAAGTATATGGAAAGATTTGGGGGTTTCTGGCTGGATGGGCACAGATGATTGTTTATTTCCCAGCAAACTTTGCGGCTTTGGCCATTATCTTTGCGACGCAAGTTATCAATCTTTTCGGGTTAAGCGATCAATTGATCATTCCCATTGGGATTGGGACCGCCCTCTTTGTAGCCCTCATGAATTTTATGGGAACGAAGCATGGCAGCAGGATTCAAAATGTCGCTACTTTCCTGAAACTTATTCCTCTTTTTATTATCATTATTGCTGGGTTACTTTATCCTGGAGGAGGTCAACAGAGCCTTATGCCTTTTGTTTCAGAAGACCATTCTTTCCTGACTGCTCTTAGCTCAGCACTGGTTGCCACCCTTTTTGCTTATGATGGTTGGATGAACGTGGGGACGTTGGCGGGAGAGATGAAAAATCCCGGGAAGACATTGCCTCGCGTGATTGTCGGCGGACTCTCCATCGTGATGGCCGTTTATCTTGCAATCAATGTTGCCTATCTTTTTGTAGTCGATAGCGCTACTCTTGCAGGTACTGCTACCCCTGCAGCAGCTGTTGCTTCTAAACTGTTTCCAGGTATTGGCGGCAAATTAATCACGGTGGGAATTTTAATCTCTGTTTTTGGTGCAATGAATGGCTACTTCATTTCTGCTATGCGCATTCCCTATGTACTGGCAAAAAGAGGATTGCTTCCTTTTGCTGATTGGTTCGGTGTTTTGCATCCCAAAACTTATGTCCCAATGAATGGCGGCATAATGATTGTTTCTATCTCTGTCGTGATGATGCTGTCCGGTTCGTTCAATCAGCTGACTGATTTGATTGTATTCGTTATATGGATTTTCTCTACCATGACTTTCCTGGCAGTCATTATCCTGCGGAAAAGAAAACCCGCAATTGAGCGCTCTTACAAAGTGCCACTCTATCCCTTTATTCCACTGGTAGCAATTGCAGGAGGCTTGTTTATTTTAATGAGTACTTTGCTGACGCAGCCGTTCAACGCTTTATTGGGAATCGTCTTGACTCTGTTAGGTGTTCCTGTTTTCTTATATACTCAAAAAAATCAAAAAGCTTCCGTTTTAATTGAAGAAGAATAATATTGGCATAGATTATCGAACAAGCAGCCCCATATGGAAGCTGCTTGTTTTGCATTTTTTTGGGGTGGTTTATAGGGATTTGGGGAGGTTTGTATAGTACAGAACTTTTTTATGAGCTGTATCATACACATTTCCTAAAGAAATGAATGACGACGAGCAGTAATGATACGTTCGAAGAAAAAAATAGAAACAAGCTCCGAATTTTGGAGCTTGTCTCTATTTGAATGCTCTATTCAATTTTAAAAAGGCGCGTACTGACATGACTTTCTTTCATTTCCAAAAAGATAAATGTATCTTCTTTTTCTGGGAAAGCAAGACTCGATAATACTTTCAAACCATCATTGAAAAAGATTTCTACGGATGAAGTATCAACGAAGATATTCATCTTCAACTCTTTGTTTGGAAGGAATTTACTTTGACGTGTTGATTTTGTTTCATTCATCTTTCCAATCCCTACATTCGTGCGGTCTACTTCAACAAAACCTCGTTCTGAGTCAAAATCAACTTTTAAGTAGCGAGTCCGCTCTTTATTTGCCAAAAGATAGAGGATCCCTTGTTGATTTTCAGGAAGAAGAATTTCTAATTCATAAGCATTTTCATCTGGCTGGTGTAAAGTTACCAAACCATTTATTTTCTCTGCTTTTTCTTCAAGCAATCGTTTAGTTTTGTTCATTTCTTCTACAGGATATTGATATAATTGGTTTCCTTTTACTTTCAATTCCTTCACTAAATTTAAACAATTTGTCCAACCATCTTGGTAAACAGGATACTCATTTAATGAACGCGAAATAATATTCCTATTGCATGAGCAAGGAAAGTCTTTAGGATATATTTCTAAGCAACTAAATCGTGCAAAATCAACAATTTCAAGAGAACTAAAGCGGAATACTATTCAAGAAAAAAGTTATTCTCCCTCAAAAGCACAAGAAAAGTATCAGCAAAGAAAGAGAAGAAAGTGTGGTCGTAAACGCATACTTCTAGATACAGAAATTCATTCTCGGGTACAACGACTCTTTTTGGAAGAACAATGGTCTCCAGAGGAGATTAGTGCCCGAATGAGACTAGAAATAAATCAGCAAGCTCTTAGTTATAATACGATTTATCGTGCAATATATCGCGGAGATTTTGATGAACCGAATCTTTCTCACGGCAATAAAGGTGCAATTCGTAAGTTAAAACATCGAGGTAAAACACGACACACAAACAATTATTGAGAGCGCCGTGGAAAAATACCAATTTCGAATACGATTCATGAACGGCCATCTGCTGCCAATGAGCGCCTTGAGATCGGTCATTGGGAAGCTGATACTGTAGCCGGTAAAACAGGTAGGGCTTGTATTGTAACTCTAGTCGATCGTAGATATCGTTTTTCCCTACTTGGTAAGGTTAAAAAGAAAATCTCTAAAAATGTGATTGATTGTATGATCAATCTACTAAGAAATATAGGAGAAGATAAATGTAAAACCGTTA
>NZ_JVVG01000008.1:0-994 GCF_001053265.1 Carnobacterium sp. 1290_CSPC | reverse complement strand
ACCCCTCGGCGAGCCCACCTTTACGAAGTAAAGTATAGTGGGTTATACTTTACATGGAAGTGGTCACCGAATTCCAGTTAGAAATTACTTTGTAACTATGTTTTGAGGAGGAGTAAAATGCTTTCCTACGTTCGACATTACCCATTAGGGATAGCTAAATTAATGTGTCTGTGTTCTCTTAAAATTTGCTGATTTATTACTGACTAATACAGGAGGTTTTTTTATGGGACAGACAATCATATCTGCTATTGGTGTTTATATTTCCACCAGTATCGATTATTTAATTATTTTAATTATTTTATTTGCACAGCTATCACAGAATAAACAGAAATGGCATATTTATGCGGGGCAGTATCTAGGCACTGGCTTACTTGTAGGGGCGAGTTTAGTTGCTGCTTATGTCGTCAATTTCGTGCCTGAACCATGGATGGTTGGATTGCTTGGTTTAATCCCTATCTATTTAGGGATTCGCTTTGCAATTGTTGGAGAAGGTGAGGAAGAAGAAGAGGAAGAAATTATTGAAAGATTAGAACAAAGCAAGGCAAATCAACTGTTTTGGACAGTTACATTGCTGACAATTGCGTCTGGCGGAGATAATTTAGGTATCTATATACCTTATTTTGCTTCGTTAGATTGGTCACAGACCCTCGTGGCGTTGCTTGTGTTTGCAATCGGCATAATTATCTTTTGCGAGCTTAGTCGGGTGCTATCTTCTATTCCGTTAATATCCGAGACAATTGAAAAATACCAGCGAATCATTGTGCCCTTAGTATTCATTCCACTTGGACTATACATCATGTATGAAAGTGGCACGATTGAGACTTTTCTGAACTTTATTTTATAGATAAAAAAGCCCCTTAAATGGGGCTTTTCTTATATTTTTTGAATCCTAACCTCAAACTATAGAGGCCCCTCTATTACAAGTGCCTTTAATAAACTAAAAGAATACGGCTTTTATCAAGGGACAGAACATCGTACCATTAAATACCTGAAT
>NZ_JVVG01000064.1:0-45345 GCF_001053265.1 Carnobacterium sp. 1290_CSPC | reverse complement strand
AACTTGATTCATCCATGTAATGAATTACACGGTTTTCTCAAGGGGCGACTTTAAATAAAAGTATTAAGAAGTTAGGGGACTGATGAACCAGTCCCTTAGCTGAGTGAGGAGTGAATAGATGACCTTACATTTAAATATGGCTGAGTTAGGTCCTGAGGCGGTCAACGTCAATGGGGATAATTGGCCTTTGAATAAGGAAACTGGTTTT
Organism: Carnobacterium sp. 1290_CSPC; assembly: GCF_001053265.1. Lineage (NCBI taxonomy): Bacteria > Bacillati > Bacillota > Bacilli > Lactobacillales > Carnobacteriaceae > Carnobacterium > Carnobacterium sp. 1290_CSPC. The sequence goes on along the minus strand of NZ_JVVG01000064.1, from coordinate 45,137 downwards.
TCACCTTTGAATACTTTTGTCTTGGCGGTTGCGGGCTGTTCAGCGGGTGTATATCGGAATATTTTGAATAATTCAAAAATCGACCATACTTTCCATGACGTGGCCATTGATTTTGACCGTTCTGAGGAAAGTGCCAAACCAGTTACTGCAATCACGATTACTATGTATGTGAGTGTGGCTGAGGAAAATCAGGGGCGTGCTGAGCGGGCAACCAAGATGATACACAAGTATTGTCCGGTGGTGCAAAGTATTGACCCAAATATTCAAGTGAATGAGATAGTTGTTTTTCAATAGAGAGCATATAAGGAGCGTGTAATGATGGAATTTGTAACGTTAAATAATGGCGTAGAGATGCCAATTTTAGGTACTGGTACCAACACTTTTGGTAAGGTTGACGGGGACTATTTTGGTGAAGTGACTGATGATACGACTGAATTGCAATCAGCGATTGCAACAGGGTACCGTGCCATTGATACGGCGGTTGCATACCGTAACGAGTCGACTGTTGGTAAAGCGATTAAAGAATCTGGTTTACCACGTGAGGACTTCTTTATCACATCTAAGATCCCTGGTGATTTAGACCACGCGGGTTCAGCTGAAAAAGTTGAAGCGACTTTAAATGCCTCACTAGAAGCATTACAAACAGACTACATTGACTTATACTTGATTCACCACCCTTGGGACAATGAGAATGAAATGCTACAAACTTGGTATGCTTTAGAAAATGCCTATAACGAAGGTAAAATCAAAGCTATTGGTGTATCTAACTTCGACCAAGACCAATTAGATATCATCATCGATAACGCGCGTATTCAACCAATGGTCAACCAAATTAAATCAAATGTTGAAGTTTGGAACGATGACATTATTGAATATTCTGCTGAAAACGATGTGGTTGTCACAGCTTGGGCGCCAATGAAGGGAACTGACGAAGCCTCTCGTGCTATCTTGGGTGAGATTGGTGCACAATACGGCAAAACTTGGGGCCAAGTTTTATTACGCTACCAAATCGAACGTGGTGTGGTCGTGATTCCTAAGTCACATAACGCAGACCACCAAGCAGACAACTTGAATGTATTCGACTTTAACTTGAGCGACGCAGACAAAGAGAAAATCGCTAGCTTATAATAGGTGGTGCGACAAAAGTCGTTATGACTCGACGCCTCTAACGCATTAGGAAGAGTTTGATTTTTGTGGAACAGCCGCCGGAACGCAGTGACATACGGTTGTTTGTGCGTAAGAAGATTCCGATATTAGTAAAAAGGGTTATGACGTAAATGTTGTAGCCTTTTTTATATGGGTAAAATTTCTAGGGGTATTGGAAGATTGTAAATTTTGTTATAATGAATTGATTGAAAAGGAGACGAGCTAAAGGATGAGACAATTAAAGCAATTAACAGAACGTGTGTATTATATGCCGGCGGATGGGGATTTGGACCGCCCAGTTCTGGGTTATATCAAAGGAGACAAGTTTTCCTTGCGAATTGATGCTGGAAATTCTGCCAGACATGTAACGAATTTTGACCAGGAAGTTGAACGCTTAGGATTACCTAAAGAAGCCATGACTTTAATTACCCATTGGCATTGGGACCATACTTATGGGATTCATGCGGTGGATACACCGGTCTTAGCGAATAAGAAAACCAATGCGCAATTAGGGGTGATGGCTGAGTGGAAGTGGACTGAGGAAGCGATGCAAGAACGCCTTGAAACAGGCGAAGAATGTGCTTTTTGTGACCAATATCTACGTGTTGAGTATGACAATCCAGTTAGCCAAATTAAAGTAAAACAAGCTGATTTAGAATTTGAGGGTGAGCTGAATATTGATTTAGGTAACCTTGAAGTGAAAGTTTTCCCAGTGGTGAATCCGCACTCTGAAGATGGGATGGTTATCTATATTCCGTCTGAAAAAGTGGCCTTCATTGGTGATACCATTACTGAGGACTTCTACAACAATTCTTATTTAGACCCTGAGAAAATGGCTTTCTTACGTCAAACATTGAGTCAACTGGACGCTGATTTCTACTTGCATGGCCACATCGACCCAATTACGTTTGAAGAATTAGACGCGTTTATGCAAGTTTAGTAGCGGCAAAAAGGATATTATTATAAAGGACATTATTAAAAAGGAGATTATTATATGAAAGATTATTTGAATAAAGATTTACTGATCCGAGCCATTGTGGCCTTTATTGGTTGTGTGGCAATTGCATTTGGCATCTCATTATCTGGGACGATCGATATGGGGATGGATCCATATAGTGCAATGAATATGGGGATTTCGGCCTTAACTGGCATTCGCTTTGGTACGGTAGTTGTTATTTTTAATGTATTTATATTTTTAGCCGTAGTATTCGTTGACCGTAGTCAATTTGGCCTGGGTACTATTATTAACTGGTTCTTTGTCGGTTATATCGTGGAATTTTTTGATTTCTTTTTTAATCAGGCAGGTTTAGGTGACGGTGATATGAATTTATTGATCCGGGTTGTATTGACTGTCATTGCAGGTACGATATTCCTATTCGGTGCATCTTTATACATTTCGGCCGGAATTGGTACAGCACCCCTAGATGCGATTGCACCAACTGTTGAGGAGAAAAGTAAATTTTCTTATGCGCAAGTCCGTTTTGCCCATGAAATTTTATGCTTACTGATGGCCTTATTATTAGGTGGTCCGGTTGGCTTAATGACTGTTTATTTAGGTTTCTTTGCGGGACCGATGATTTCAACCTTTAGAGCTAAACTGGCTGAACCCATTGTCAATAAATTAACTGGCAGTAAAATTTAAACGGCTATAAAAGGCGAAGACTAAATGATGTTAGCGACTTGAAAGATAGGGTGAGGGTATGGAATACGCTGAAGTGATGACGGAACTGGAAGCTTTGGGGAAAGAACGGACCAAGAAAATGTACCTATCAAATGGGGCGGTTGAGCCGTTATTTGGGGTAACGACTGGGTCAATGAAACCCATGCGGAAAGCGATTAGAATCGATCAAGACCTTGCTGAAGAATTGTATGCATCAGGAAACTATGATGCCATGTACTTTGCAGGTGTGATTGCGGACGCTAATGCCATGACGGAAGCGGATTATGACCGGTGGATCAACCAAGCTTACTGCTTTATGTTGGCTGATTGGGTGGTTGCTGTGACCTTATCTGAAGCGGATATCGCCCAAGAAGTGGCGGACAAGTGGATTGCTTCTGGCGAGGAGCTGAGGATGTCAGCTGGCTGGTCAACTTATTGCTGGTTGTTAGGTCGGTTGAAAGACGACAATTTTGATAAAGATAAGTTGTCAGCTATGTTGGAACAAGTTAAAGAAACCATTCATGATCAACCTGAACGGACCAAGCATTCAATGAACAACTTTGTTTATACGGTTGGCTTATCCTATATTCCTTTATCCGAAAAAGCCCTATCATTAGCGGAAGAAATTGGTGAATTAGTGATTGAGCGGGAACACAAGAAACCACAAACTTTGAATGCTTATGCGTCGATTCAAAAGGAAATTGAAAGAGACCGGATAGGTTTTAAACGTAAATACGTCAGATGTTAATTTAGATAAGAAAAAAGGTGCCTTCGAATTTGTTCGCGGGCACCTTTTACTTATTTACTGATTTATTTACTTGTGCATACTTATAGATTTTGAACGGCTGTTGTGACATCTGTATCGCCATCTACCACTTCAAATTCTTTACCAACAGTATTGTCATTTTCCAGAACTGCTAGTATGGTTTGGGCTACGTTTTGACGGGCCACGTCAATGATTTCAGCTTGGGGTTCGGTAGTAATTTTTCCAGAACCTGGTTCATCACGTAGAATACCTGGGTGAACGATGGTCCAATCTAAATTGGTACGTGATTTCAACCATTCATCTGCGTAAGTTTTCGCAGTGGTATAAACGCGTAAGGCACCTTTCTCAATTTCCTCGCGACCAGTTCTAAATGTAGATACAATCACGAAACGCTTGATACCAACTGCCTCAGCTGCCTGCATAGATTTAATAGCGCCATCAAGGTCAACCATCATAACAATGTCGTCACCTGATCCACCAGCACCGGCAGAGAAAATCACTGCATCAATATTATTGTCGGTCAGAATTTTTTCAATGTCTGCTTGTGTGTGTTTAGTTAAGTCTAAGTAAACTGATTCAATCCCGCGTTCTTCAAAGAAGGGGGCTTGGTCTAAGTTACGAATAGCTGCAACTTCTTCTACTGTTTCTGAATCTTTTACAAAATCTGCGAAGTGACGAGATACGCCACCATTGGCACCAATAACAAGTACTCTCATGTTTGAAACGCTCCTTTTCAAATGACTCTTTCATTTCTCTATCAAATTTCTATATTCATCTGTCTACTACATAGTATAAAGGTCAAAAAAGGGCAATTCAAAGAATCCGCTTGTTAGCGGTCGAAATCGATTCGTTTGCTTAATGGGTACATAATGAACATACCAAGGGTCATGGCCGCAAATTCAGACAGGGCTAGTGAGAAATATATCGGTAAGAAGGCGGCGTCGGCACCGACTAATACGATTGTTGTAGTGGTTGTGAACATGGATAGGGCGAAAATGACTGTCAAAGTAATATAGCGAATCCATTGGTCAGGCAATAAGTCAAATTGAGCTTGCTTGGCCATTTTAACAAGATGATCACCTAACCAGCGACCAATGTATAGAAAGATAAAGGTTGAAACAGAGCCGACGATCATGTCGATTGGGCCGTAAGTCAGGAAGTTGGCGATGAAAACACCGATAGAAACTGCCCAGATATAGCGTTTATTGTGAAGGGCTAGGAAGTTTAGAGATTCAGAAATCCGGAATTGAACGGGGCCGTAAGAAATCGGCGCGATGACTAGGGTGATGACCACGTATAAGGCTGCCACAACGGCAATCTTAGTCATATCTAGAGTGGTAAAACGTGAAGGGGTGATTGTATCATTTGCGTTATTCATTTAAGTCTCCTTTATAGGCTAGGCCTAGTGTGCAATTGCGACCAAAGGACACTGACACCAGTGAGTAGTACTCTACCGAAGTGTCGCAATTTTAGTGTAATTTGTGATGTTGGATTTGTGATTTTATATATGTAGAAAGTTACCGAATCAGCCAACCGCCGTCGACAGGTATGGTATTGCCCTGCATGTAAGCTGCCTGGTCGCTGGCTAGAAATAGGGTCAGGGCTGCCACTTCATCAGGACTTGCCCACCGTTTAGCGGGTGTTTGAGCCATCACTTGGTCGGCCATGGGACTATCACCCACAAAATCAGCTTGGTTCATTGGCGTCATGATGGCACCAGGCGCAATGGCGTTCGCCACTAACCCTTGCCCCGCATAGTCGTAGGCCATCTGTTTAGTAAAGCCGACGATAGCATGCTTAGCTGTTGTATAAGCAATCCCGCCACCACCAGCCGTTAAGCCCGCGATCGAAGCCATATTGATCAAGCGAGAAGTAGGATTGGTTAATAAGTATGGTAGAGCCGCCTTGGTCATATTATAAACAACTTGTAAATTACTAGAAATAATCGTTTGCCAGGTTGTTGGGTCCGTTTGATCTAAAGGTTTGTAATCGTCAAGGACGCCGGCTGTATTACATAGTACATCAATGACGTTCCAAGAAGTTTTTAATTCTTGAAAAAGGATAGTTACTGCCATTAAATCGCTACAATCCGCTTTGCGAAAGCTAAAGTTTTCCGGGTAGCTAGTAGTCCATTTATTAACCAACTCTGCATCTTCCTTAAGATCGACAGCCAAAACGCGATGGCCTTTTTCTAAAAAGTGTTGTACCTGACTGCTACCAATACCAGACATGCCTCCTGTAACGATAACCTTTAATTGGGCGGGGAGTTTAGGATAGTCAGTGTAGGATGTGTCCAAGTATCTGCTTCCTTTCTATTGTGTAAGTTATGTGTGCGTTACTAGTCAGAAACGATAGACCAGTCTTCAGCAAGGATATCGCATACAGTTGGTTGGAACATTGAGAAGCCCTCGCCAGCAACTGAAATTAGGAAATAGGGCGTAATTGCTTGACCTTCAAATTCTTTTGGGTCAACTAATTTTACGTACTCTTCTGCGCCACCCCAACCATCACGGATGATGTGTGCACCTTGGCGGAATTTAGGTAAGATTTGTTCAAATGTCATTTATTTTCACCTCCTCAAAAATGCGTCAACAACTATTATAGCAAATTTCAATTCTCCTATAGTATATATTTTCTATGTAATATGATTTATTTTTCATATAGGTGTGGTATAATGATAGCGAAGTATATGAATGAGTATTCATATAAACTTGTATATAGTAAGTGAAATGATAAAAAAGGAGCGGACATGATGACTGAAAATAGAGATTGTCATACGGAAGAAAAAAATCATGTTCACCATGGTCATAACCATGGTGAACATGATACCAAACTAGCTGCGAGACTATATATACTAGGATTGATTGCCTTTGTACTTGGATTAATCATCGGTAACTGGCAAAGTTCTATAGGTAATATCCTTATGGTATTATCCGTTATCCTTTCTGGCTACCACGTGTTAGGTGAGGGCTTTGGTGATACTATTCGAGACACCATGTCCGCTGGTAAATTCAAACCCAATATCCACTTATTGATGGGGCTGGCGGCAGTTGGCGCTTTATTAATTGGCTCTTTCTATGAAGCAGCCCTATTAATTTTAATTTTCGCGGGTGCTCACTTTCTAGAAGATTATGCGGAAGGGCGGTCGCGACGTGAAATTACCAACCTGATGAATTTGAACCCAACTGAAGCCTTACTATTACAGGCTGATGGTTCAACCCAAAACGTGGCAGTTGACCAACTGCAAATCGGTGACCAAGTCCAAGTCTTAAATGGGGGTCAAATCCCTACTGATGGCCGAATTGTCAAAGGGGCTACTGTCATCAACGAAGCCTCTATCAATGGCGAATCAATGCCTAAAGAAAAAACAGTAGGTGACGAGGTATTTGGGGCGACCATTAACGGGGACCACGCTATTGTGGTTGAAGTCACGAAGAATCCGGATGAAACCGTCTTTGCGAAAATCCTGCAAATGGTGGAAGCGTCCCAAGCCAATTTGACACCAGCTGCCACTAAAATTAAGAAAATCGAACCAATCTATGTCACAACCGTCCTGGCCATTTTCCCATTTATAGTCCTTCTAGGTCCTTGGATCTTCGGCTGGGAATGGGCAGAGGCTTGGTACCGTGGACTTATATTCTTAATTTCCGCCTCACCATGTGCCTTGGCCGCTTCAGCAGTGCCGGCAACCCTATCGGCCATTTCAAACTTGGCACGCCATGGCGTCCTATTCAAAGGTGGCGCTTACCTATCGAATCTGATTGATTTAAAAGCCATTGCCTTTGATAAAACCGGCACCTTGACCAAGGGTGAACCCGAAGTGACCGACTACTTTTTTGTTGACGGAATCCAAGACGAAGCAATCTTGCCAGTAGTTGTCGCGATGGAAAGTCAATCCAACCATCCATTAGCCCGTGCCATTTTGCAAGAATTTAAAGCCCACACAAAACCCTTAACCGACCCGATTGAAGTGACGAATGACCTTGGAAAAGGGCTGAGTGGGACCTACGCTGGCCACACTTATCAAATCGGTAAGCCATCAATTTTTGAGGTCGTTCCAGACAAAATCAAGGCGCACACAGACGAATTGTCGGCGGAGGGGAAAACGGTGGTTTATATCGCAAAAGACGATGCAGTTATCGGCTACATAGCTATGATGGATACGCCAAACCAAGCGGCTAAAGCAGCCATCGACTACCTCCACCAAGCGGACGTTCATACTGTCATGATCACGGGGGACAACCAGGTGACTGGGCAGGCAGTCGCTAATCAAGTGGGGATTGACCAAGTTGTGGCCAATGTTTTACCTGAAGAGAAGGCCCAAATTGTTAAAGACTTACAAGCTGAATACGGACAAGTTGGGATGACAGGTGACGGGGTCAATGACGCGCCAGCTCTAGTGCAAGCAGATATTGGTTTCGCTATGGGTGACGGAACGGATGTGGCAATTGACGTTGCTGATGTTGTTGTGATGGCTAATGACCTGGACAAATTGACTTATGCCCACCAAGTATCCAAAGATTTAAACCGAATTACTTGGCAGAATATGGCCTTTTCAATGTTTGTTGTGCTCGTTTTAGTCATCTTGAATTTTATGGGCATTGCAGATATTGCTCTTGGCGTCCTTTTCCATGAAGGCTCAACAATTTTAGTTATCTTGAATGGTTTACGCTTGTTGCGTGGGAAAAGGAATAACATTTAAAGCTATGTCAGAAAAAAGTTTTAAATTGCAATACAAGACACATGAACAAGGGCGAGTATTCAACATTAGGTGTGAATTTGAATAAATATGATACACAAAAAGGGGTGTGATGATTGGTCACGCCCCTTTTTGGTTGCTAGCTTAGCTATGGTTATTATTTTTCCAAGTCTGGTTCCATGTAATTGATGGTATTGTCTCCGCCTAGGAGGTCGAAGTCGAATTGTTGGCCGAGGCCTTGGACCTTGGCTTTGTGGTAGACGTGCCCTGCAACAGCTACATCCAATGCTCCAATACCGATTGGTATGACAATAGTGGTTGTTTTGTCATTGTGTTGAGGGGAGATTTCGCCTGTTGCCAGTTGACCAAAGTCAGCTGTGATATTAGCTTCTGAGATATGGCCAGCATCATTTAGGCTCTTTAAAGCACCTCGATGAAGGGCTTGAGCTCTGTGGTCTACATAAATATGATCGGCGTTAATGATGATATCGTCTGTGATTTCGCCACGTGACCCCATTGGCATGATGATGGTACCCGGTTTGATCATGTCACCTGTGATAAAGGGTGCGGTAGCTCCTGTGACCGTAATCAGCACGTCATTATCTGTGGCGTCTTCAGGTTTATCCGCAATGATAACTTCACCATCGATAAGGTGGGCGATGTCCTCTTTAAAAGCTTCTGCTGTTGAACGGCGGTGGTTCCATACGACTAGACGGTTGATTTTGTAACGTTTAGTGATGGCAATCACCTGGGTTCTGGCCTGGGTACCAGCACCAAACATACCCAGTGAGATGGATTCACCTAGGTTAAAGTATGATAGGGCGACAGCGGTTTGAGCACCTGTTCTAAGGTTTGTAATATAAGCCCCGTCCATAGCGGATAAGAACCGCCCCACATGTGGGTCTAACAAGAGGATCATCCCTGTCATGTAGGGGAATCCGGCTGCTCGGCGACCGCCATAAAAGCCACCAATCCACTTCATTCCAGCCATGTTTAACCAGTCGATATAGGCTGGCATGGCATTCATAAAGCCGTCGTAGAAGGGGTAATTACCCGTTTCACCTAAGTCTAAATTCACCTTACTTGGGTTGATAACCTTGCCTTGACCCATTTCATGATAGGTTCTTTCGACAATGTTGACGGTCTCTGCCATATCGACCAACCCTCGGATGTCTTTGACATTCAGTAATAATGTCATCTAATCACTCCCTTATTTCATTGTTTAAGCCCATCTATGTGCATCGGGCGTTTTTTGTATGCATATGAGATAATGATAGCGATTTATTTGCAAAAAGTAAAATTTAATTGCCAGTGATCGTTTTAACCCAGTGCATATCGTTTTGGAAAAAATGTCAAAAATCATATACTAATATATATAAAAGTGACCAATCGAAAGGAAGATTTATAGATGGAAAAATTTGATAACATCATTATTGGTTTTGGTAAAGCAGGCAAAACGATTGCTGGTACCTTAGCCAAGTCAGGGGAAACTGTAGCCTTGATTGAATCTTCACCTAAAATGTACGGTGGTACCTGTATCAATGTAGCCTGCTTGCCGTCTAAACATCTCATTACAGCAGCAGAACGTAAACCAGAAGACGCAGATAATAGGACTTATTATGGAAGTGCAGTCCGAGCGAAAAAAGACTTAATCAGTAAGTTGAATAATGCTAACTACCATAAAGTCGCTGACTTAGAAAATGGTCAAGTGATCGATGGTACGGCCTATTTCGTTGATGAACATACTGTTGAAATTAAGGGTGACGATGGTCAAACGATTCAATTATCAGCTGACCGCATTATTGTGAACACTGGTGCGCGGCCAAATGTACCAGGTAATATTGACGGTTTAGGCGACTTATTAGAAGCTGGTGCACCTTTCTATACTTCTGAAACCTTGATGGACCAAGAAGACTACCCAGCAAGCTTAACTATTATTGGGGACGGTTTTATTGGCTTAGAATTTGCTTCTATGTTTAACCAATTTGGTGCTAAAGTGAAAGTCTTATCTAACAGCGATGCATCCACTTTCTTAAAATCTGAAGACCGTGATGTAGCGGACGTAGTCTTAGAAGCTTTACAAGATCAAGGGATTGAATTCGTCTTTAATGCTAATACAACTGCTGCTCAAGTTGAGGGTGACCAAGCCATTTTGACAGTTGAACTAGATGGAAAAGAAGAAAGCATCCAATCTGAAGCTGTGCTAGTATCTGTTGGCCGTCACGCCAATACGGCAAGTCTACAATTGGATAAAGCGGGCGTTGAAGTGAATGATCGTGGTGAAATCCAGGTCAATAAACACTTACAAACGACCAAAGACCACATCTTCGCGGTTGGTGACGTTAAGGGTGGACCCCAATTTACCTATGTTTCACTATATGATAACCGGATTTTGAAAGACTTCATCTTTGGGGACGGTAGCTACAACCTTGAAAGTCGTTCAGTGATTCCAACAGCAACCTTTATTGAACCATCATTTGCATCAGCTGGTATAACTGAAACGGCGGCTAAGGAAGCTGGTTATGAGGTGAAAGTGGCCTCGTTACCAGTGGTGAATATTCCAAAAGCGAAAGTAATCAGCCGAACTACTGGCGTATTTAAAGCGGTCATCGATGCGAAAACCAATGAAATCTTAGGGGTTCGTTTATTTGGTGAAGGTGCCCATGAAATCATCAATATCATTACCGTTGCCATGAATGCCCGCTTACCATACACAACTTTACGTGACCAAATCTATACCCACCCTACTTTAGCTGAAGGATTGAATGACTTGTTCGCAATGGTTGACTAATAAGCTTGTTTAGTAAAACCGACTAATCTCAATAAAATATGAGACACAATAAAGGGACTTGCGCCGCTCACTTAGCTTGAGGGTGCAAGTCCTTTTTGCATGGAAAAATAGTAAATTACTGGTGTCTATTGACTTGTTGGTAGAAGTCAGTGACGGCGATTTGGGTTTGTTTCTTGGCCAGGGCAACGGACGTGTTCGGCCCTTGGGTTGAAGCAATCCAGCTACCTAGGAAGTAGACATTGTCTAGGATTTGGTAGTTAGGGTTTAATGGCGTCGCGCTTGGGTAAGCCGCTAAAATATTGTCCCGGTTGTCAGGCAGGATTAAATTACGGCGGATCAAATTACCCAGTAACGGGTCAGTGTCTTTTGCCTGACTTAAACGACTATTGAAGCCAGTGGCGTTGATTAAGACATCTGCCTTGTGGCGGATTCCGTTAGCGTAAAGGTGGAACTGGCCATTTTCCAAGGGTTGGATATCAGATAAGCCAGAAACTAATTTCAGTTTGCCTTGGGCTACTAAGTTTAAGATCATACTAATGGAAGCAGCTGGGGCTTGTGAATACAGCATGCGGAAGAAGGCGCCTAGATCCTTGTAGAAATAGTCTTTACCGGCAGCATCTAGGGCCCCCATCATTTGATGGAGAACTGGGTAGAAAGCTCGGAAAAATCCTTGGAAACGACGGTAATCAGGGTCATCTTGGCGGATGGCCTTGGTGACGGTAGCGACTGAACCTGTATTGAAGTTGGCCCATACCCGGCTGTAGTCAATACCGTTGGCCTTTAAGTCGGCCTTGACTTGGTTGATGACGACTTGAATCGGGATAGCCCCTTTGTTGACTGCTCTTTGTGTCTCAATCCATTCATCGTCGATGGATTGGATATAGTCTTCGTTAGCGTCAGGTTGGATCACTGACCGGAAGGGTTCGTGGCGAAAGTAGACCGTCACTTCTTGGTCGGCAAATAAATCATACTTGTTGCAGTAATTGATCAAGTCGATAGTTGTTAAACCAGAGCCCACAATCCCAATTCGACGCTTACCTTTAGTTGCCTCCAATTTTTCCCGCAATGGGTAAGGGTCTTGAATGTAGTTGGCTTGGCCGTCCAATTGATATGGGTCTAGGTAGGGCGGGTGGCCGATGGCAAAAAAGACCGCGTCGTAAATCTGAGACCAACCATTTTCGGACGTAAAGACTTGATAAGCTAAGCCATCTTCGATTGGTCGCTGGTAAAGGGGTGTCCCGTCTGCGTCTACGACTTGAAAATCGGTGACTTTGGCTTGGATATGACGGACGTAATCCTTGGCTAAATAGGGTTTGAGATATTCTTCCACGTACTCACCGTAAATGGTTCGCGGGGCAAAGACATTGTCGATATCGATTGCCGGATAGTTGACCTTGGTCCAGTTGATAAAGTCCTCGTTGTTATCGTCATCAAGGGACAATGACCGCGGGAAGGAGTTGATGACTGTGGCATCATCATCCTCCGCATACGGGGCACCTGCACCTAAACGTGGGCGTGTTTCATAGACATCTACTTGGTCGGTAGCGGCATTTAAATCAAACTGTTTACTTAATTGGATTAGGGTGCTGGCACCCGCAATCCCAAAACCTACTATGGCAATTCGCATCTGACATCCTCATTTCTAGAAATTGGTTGATTAGTTTATGTATCTATTTAAATAATTGCATAATCATTATAGAGAATTGTAACTGAGTAGGTGGTTCTAGTGGGGGAATTTGCTCAAGCATTTATCAATCAATGGATATCGATAAAAGTGATAACAGCAAAAGGCAATATTTGTGTGCAGAAAATCAAAATCGGTCAAACGATATCTGGAAGGTTAGGACCCGGTTTCAATTGATTTGATTAGAAAGGCTGATTTAATCACATTGTTAGAATTTTCGATTTGATGAGAAATGGCGTTTTGTACAATGATTGTATTTAAAATTCTTATTTTCTGTCTGTGTCTGTCCTACTTCCATATCAATGATGATAGTGGTTAGCGATTATGGAAAAATTACATTGATGTGAAAAGCTTGATGATCAAAGGCTTTTCCTAGATTTTTTAATGTGTCGCCATTTTGTCCAAAAAGAGATCTGGAAATTTTAGTGCTAGGCGGTAAGGTTGATGCTAGTGAGTGGAATTTGTTAGATTGAGTGCAAGCAAATTTATTGCAAGTCCAGATAGCAATAAAAGCAAATATAAGTAAATATTCAAATAAACTAGTGCGTGGATGAGTAGAGTAATTATGGCGGTAAGACACAGAAAGTCTGTAGTTGATGAGAGCAGATGCTTACCAGTAATGAAAATGACCTTTGAGCATCTAGCCAGTGAAAGCTGGTTAGACGGGTGGAACCGTTAAATTTTCTAGTATAGATTTACTGGATGAGAAATTGCTCGCGAGGGCAGTTTGAACAAGGGTGGCACCGCGAACGTTGACTCTTCGCCCCTTCTTAATAGACAAGACTGTTTATTAGGGAGGGGCTTTTATTTTTCAAAAAAAGGACACACGGTGGTAGTTGGAAAGAATTGGGGGTAAGTGAATGGCTTTAAGTTTAAGTTTATTAGATCAAAACATTATTTATGAAGGTGAAACCGCTCAGTCGACGCTGAAGAAGACGGTTGCGTTTGCCCAGAAGGCAGAAGCGTTGGGCTATGACAGCTTTGTGGTGGCGGAACACCATTTCACTAAAGAGATTGCTAGTGCGGCACCAGAAATTTTGGTGGGTTACATCTTAGCCAAGACGGACAAGATTCGCGTAGGATCTGGTGGGGTCATGTTGCAACATTACGTCCCATATAAAGTGGCGGAGTCGTTCAGTCTCCTCCACCAACTAGCGCCAGGTCGGGTGATTTTAGGGCTGGGTAAGGCCCAAGGTGGTAAGGATGAGGCGGTTGAGATCCTACAACGAGACTTTATCAAACCGGTCCAATCTTTCGATGATAAATTTATCGAAGTCACCCGTTTTATCCGCAATAATTTCCCGGCCGACCATCCCTATGCGACTGAAAACTATGACTTGCAACCGGCAATTGGTTCGGACTTTACCATCGAGTTGCTTGGGGGTAGTCAAGAAAGTGCCAAATTAGCGACCACTCAGGATACCGGCCTAGTCTATCCTTACTTTGCCAATGCAAATCTTGAAGCGCTTGGCAAAACGAGAGCCGCTTATCAAGGATCAGGGGACTTTAAAATTGCCGTCATTGTTTATATCACGGACGACCCGGACGAAGGTAAAGAATACCTAGCTGAACAAGCTGCCTATACGGTGGTCTTGAATTCTGGCAAAAGGGTCAACTTCAACAAACAAGCGGCCGCTGAAGAATATGCTGACCTGCACCAAGCTGAGGACGCAAAAATCCTTGAAAAACAAGTCGGCGCCTTTGTTGGTACGGCCAGTCAGGTAGAAGCGCAACTAGACGATTTTTCAAAGAGATTTAATACCGACCACTTTGTGATTCATACGATCGGCATCCCCTACGCTAAGAAATTCGAGATTATTGAAGCCTTAGCAGGGGAAATTAAAGGAGGATAGGATAAGAATGTCAGACAAACAACAAGCAGTAAATATCGTTTTATGGGCCAAGCAAGGCTGTCATTATTGCCAGGAAATCAAAGATTACTTAAAAGAGGAAAACCTTTCATATGAATTGATTGACGTGACAGAAAACGACCAATTTAGAGACATTTTGAATGCCAAATACGGGGTCTCTTATGTGCCGGTAGTTGAAATTGGTCAAAAAAACAGTAAGCAATACCAAGGCATTATTGATTTAGGGTTGGAACATGTGGTGAATGGGCTAAAAGCAGCTGGAATAGGAGTGAAGTAATATGACTAAACAAGTACATTTTGGGGCAATTTTACATGGTATCGGTGGCACAACAGATGGTTGGCGTCATCCGCAAGTAGATGAAACAGCCAGCACAAACTTAAACTTTTATAAGACGCGGGCGCAATTAGCAGAGAAAGGACTATTTGATTTCGTCTTTATCGCAGATGGTTTATATATTTCTGAGAAGTCAATTCCTCATTTCTTAAACCGTTTTGAACCGATTACCTTATTATCTAGTTTAGCGGCTGTGACTGAAAATATTGGTTTAGTGGGGACTTTCTCAACAACCTATACAGATCCTTTCACTATTTCACGTCAATTGCTATCGCTAGACCACTTGTCTAATGGCCGTGCTGGGTGGAACCTGGTGACGACACCACAAGCAGGGGTGGCTGAGAACTTCAACAACCGGACGCTACCGCCTCACGGTGAACGCTATAAAATCGCACAAGAACATTTAGACGTTGTGCGTGGTTTATGGCGGTCTTGGGAACCGGATGCCTTCCCTAGAAACAAGGAAACAGGCCAATACTTTGATCCTGAGAAACTGCACCGTTTAAACTATGAAGGAGAGTATTTCCAAGTGGCTGGTCCCTTAAACATTGGCCGTTCACCTCAAGGGGAACCACTCGTTTTCCAAGCGGGATCATCAGATTCTGGGCGGGCCTTTGCGGCAGGGAACGCGGAAGCGATTTTCACCCATGCCAATTCTTTAGAAGAAGTAAAAGCCTTCTATGATGACATTAAAGCACGGGCTAAAGCAGCTGGCCGTAATCCTGAAGAGGTCAAGGTGTACCCTGGCATCAACCCACTTGTAGGAGATACTTTGGAAGATGCTGAGGCAGCTTATACTGAATTTGCCAGCTTGATTCCAATTGAGAATGCAGTGAAATACCTAGCCCGCTACTTCGATGACTACGACTTCTCAGGTTATGACCTAGATGCACCGTTCCCAGATTTAGGCGATATCGGAAAAGACGCCTTCCGTTCGACAACAGACTACATCAAGAAACGCGCTAAGGAAGAAAACCAAACCTTACGTCAAGTAGCCTTGGAACAAGCGGTGACTCGTCCAAACTTTATTGGGACAGCTGAAGACATCGCTGACGAAATCCAACGCTGGGTTGAAGCGGATGCCGTTGACGGCTTTATCATCGCTGGCGATATTCCAGGTGCCTTTGAACGGTTCGTCAATGAAGTCGTGCCAATCCTTCAAGACCGTGGAATTTATCGGACAGAGTACCCAGGTACGACCCTACGTGAACAAATTGGGGTGCCTATTGTCCCTTAATGGCAAAAGGGCAATTCCTTTGAAAATGTGCTCATTGTGATTGCATAAAACCAATACAAACTGACGGAACTACTGCTGGTAAAGACTAGGGTAGTTTCGTTTTTTGTTGGAATGAAAAAAAGGATGCGCATCTTTTAAAGGCTTACATTCACGGATTTAATACAAATATTGTATTGAAATTCAATGAATTTCGTGATCATTTGACTAGCTTTTTAATCATTTTTGATAGTTATTTACGATTATAAGTCTATGTGTACTTGGTTAGAATCCGCTAAATATCAGCTTTTAAGACGCATTTTTATCTAGATTTAAAAATAAAAATGCTAAACGAAGCTTGTTTTCCCTAGGCAGTAATCTTGTCTAAGGTGTTCGGGTTTGTTAAATTGACTTCAAGCAAAAGACATTTTTTTAATCACGAAATGCGATGAAGAGAAGAGTAATTACTCATGTATTGGACAGAAAGTCTGTGTTGATGAGAGCAGATGGATACAGGTAATGGAAGTGCGCTTGGAGCATCCTGCCAGTGAAAGCTGGTTGGACGGGTGGGGCCGTTATGCCTGTCAGTATTTACTGACTGAGATATTGTCTGCGAGGGCAATATGAAAAAGGGTGGAACCATGATTGTTGACCAGTCATCCCTTCTTGATAGGACTAGTGCCTATTGGGAGGGGTTTTTATTTTACCCAAAAAAGGACTTAAACAGTCAACACAAGCGAAGATAATATGCATACAATAATGAGGATGAGCGACATATGACGAACAATAATAGTAATAATATGATTGAAATTGAACACTTACAAAAGGACTTTTCTGGGACCCAGGTCTTAAAGGATATTTCCTTTGAAGTTGGAGCCGGCGAAGTGGTGGCCATTATCGGACCATCAGGGTCAGGGAAATCGACCTTGCTTAGATGCTTAAACTACCTAGAAGAACCGAACGGTGGGGTTATTCGCATTGGGGATGTGGCCGTGGATACTAAGAAGGCGACGAAAAAAACTGTGGCTGAATTGAGAAAACAAACTTCGATGGTCTTCCAGCACTACAACTTATTTAAAAATAAAACAGTGCTTGAAAACGTGACTTATGCCCTTGAGGTGGCGCAAGGATTTTCAAAAGTTGCTGCTAAGGAAAAAGGGTTGGCTTTACTTGAAAAAGTAGGTTTAGCAGACAAGGCAGACAAATATCCAGTCACTTTATCAGGAGGACAGCAACAACGTGTGGGTATTGCCCGAGCGGTTGCGGTCAATCCAAAAGTTATTTTGTTCGACGAACCAACTTCATCGCTTGATCCGGAATGGGTAGCTGAAGTACTACAGGTTATTTCTGACATTGCCAGAGACGAGCAAGCAACGATGATTATCGTGACCCATGAAATGAATTTCGCTAAAGAAGTGGCGGATAAAGTCGTCTTCATGTCAGACGGTTACATTGTTGAATCAGGCGTACCTGAAGCCGTCTTAGAAAATCCGCAACATGAGCGGACGATTCAATTTTTACAACGTAATGCCGTTAGAATAGGAGGCTAATATGACCTTTGATTTTGCCTATATGTTGGAAATATTGCCAGATTTACTAGGCTATTTGCCCATTACCTTGTACCTGACCTTGGCTTCTATGGCGATTGCCGTTGTCATTGGGGGCATATTCGCGGTGGTTTTGGTTAATAAAGTGCCCGTACTGACCCAGATTATCCAAGTGATCATGTCCTTTTTCCGAGGGACGCCGCCCATTGTCCAGTTATTATTGATTTACTTTGGGTTACCACAGATTCTACCTATTGCAACAGGGATGTCGGCTGAAGCGGCCTCAATCTTGACTTTCTCCTTGAATACAGCAGCCTACTTAGCTGAGGTATTCCGGGCTGCCTTGGTTTCTGTGGACGAGGGTCAGGTGGAAGCGGCTATGACGGTGGGCTTGACTTACGGGCAAACATTGCGAGGAATCGTCCTACCGCAAGCCGTTCGTAACGCCATTCCAGGAACAGGGAATACCTTCGTTGGCTTACTGAAGAATTCGTCACTAGCCTTCACCATTGGGGTCGTCGAGTTGCTTGCCCAAGGGAAATTATTCGCTTCAAATTCATTGAAGTTCTTTGAAGCCTATTTCGCAGTGGCCTTGATTTACTGGGCCCTCACCATTCTATATTCACTATTACAAAACTGGTATGAGAAACGCCTAGCCGTACCATATACCAGATAAGAGGAGGAAAAACGATGAAAAAGTTTAAGTTATTGGGTATTGGATTGGCCTCGGCTTTGGTCTTAGCTGCATGCGGGGCATCTGCAGGGGAAGAAGCGACGAGTTTAAACAGCGGGTCTGCAGATAAAACAGTGACAATTGCAGCATCTCCAGATGGGTATCCGCAACATTATCAAGAAGGGGATGAACTGAAAGGATTCTCTGTAGAGGTTGCTGAAGCAGTAGCAGAGGAAGCGGGCTACGAAATTGAATGGGCCTTGTCTGACTGGTCTGGTGTTGTTGCAGCACTGCAAGCTGGAAAGGCAGATACCGCTGTTAACTTCGCCAATACGCCGGAACGTCGGGAGTCTTATGTGTATACAGATAACTACTTCTATGCGTCTACCGGGATTGCAGTAGCATCTGATGATACGGAAACCAACACCCTTGAAGACTTGGCGGGCGAATCTGTGAATGCAGTTGTTGGGTCTAACTATGCGGAAGTGTTGAAAGAATATGATACTGAAGATCAAATCGGACTTGAATTTGTAGAAAGTATGGCAGTTGCGGTTGCCAATATTCAATCAGGCAAGGTGAAAGGTTATGTCAATGGCTACGAAGAATTGACTGCGCAAATTAAAAATCGCGATCTTGATTTACGGATGATTGATGAAACTTTCGGTGAAAAACCAGTTGGCTTCCCATTCAAAGATACGGAAGAAAACCAACAAATCATTGCGGACTTTAATGCAGCCCTTCAAACTTTAAGTGAAGATGGAACTTTGGCAGAGATTTCAAATGAATACTTCGGGGTAGACATTACCCAATCTAGAGAAGCGGAATAGGATTTTTGATTAATCAAGCTATTTTATAAGACATTTAATAGAAAGAAAGGAAGATTTTCATGACTAAAAAACAATTAAAACTAGGTGTATTACTATTCGGCGCTGGCGCTCACATGAACTCTTGGAAGTCTGAAGATGTTGAACCTGACGCGTCAATCAATTTTGACCACTATGTCAATTTAACGAAAAAAGCTGAGAAAAATGGGGCGGATTTCGTCTTCATCGCAGATGGTTTATACATCGATGAAAAATCAATTCCCCACTTTGTAAACCGTTTTGAACCAATCGCTTTATTATCAGCTCTAGCGCCAATTACTTCGAAAATTGGTTTAGTTGGGACTTTATCAACTACTTATTCTGAGCCTTATAACGTAGCTCGCCAATTCGCGTCATTAGATATTATTTCCAAGGGGCGTGCTGGTTGGAATGTGGTAACTTCACCATTACAAGGGTCTGCAGGCAACTACAACAAGGGTAACCATCCAGAGCATGACTTACGTTATGATATGGCCAACGAATACTTAGAAGTCACTAAAGGATTATGGGATTCATTTGATGATGACGCCTTTGTTCGTGACCGTGAAACAGGTGTCTTCTACGATAAAGACAAAGTACATGTTTTAAACCATAAAGGCGAATTCTTCAATTCAAAAGGACCTTTAAACATCCAACGTACTCCGCAAGGTCAACCGGTTATTTTCCAAGCGGGTGCAAGTCCTAAAGGGATCGAGTTTGCAGCTAAGCATGGTGAAGTGATTTTTAATGCAGCTGGCACCTTGGAAAAAGCACAAGAGTACTACAAAGCTGTTAAAGACGCTGTAAGAGCCAACGGCCGTGACCCAGAAAAAGTGGTTATTTTGCCATCATTATCACCAATTACTGGTGCGACTGAAGAAGAAGTTGCTGCTAACTATGAGAAATTACAAGAATTAATCAGCTTGGATGAAGCGCTAGATTACTTAGCACGCTTCTTCGACCACCACGACTTCAAACAATACGATCCGGATGCACCATTCCCAGACTTAGGAGAAGTAGGATCTGACGGATTCCGTTCAACAAGTGACGCGATCAAAGTGCAAGCCAAAGAAGAGAACTTAACCTTACGTGAAGTAGCCCTACAAACGGCTACACCAAAAGGAAACTTCTACGGTACATATGATGAATTAGCGGACAAATTAATCTACTGGTTGGAAAATGACGCAGCAGATGGATTCATGTTAAATGAGCAAGTATTTGGGGATGCTTACGACGAATTCTTCGACAATGTATTGTCTAAGATTGCAGAACGTGGCTACTACTCATACGAATATGAAGGGGACACATTACGTGACCACTTGGGCTTAGACTTCAAAGAAAGTCGCTATGCTAAATAGAAGGTAAATAATAAAGGAAGTGATTGTGGTGATTGACCGCAAGAGCTTCCTTTTTCGTTTGATAGTTAGAGCTAGATACAAGTGTTTGAATAGTTGATAAAACAGTAATTTGGGCGTTTTAGAGTGGGTTCCAGATTTGCGTCTAATATTTTAATTAAAAGAAAGAGGTCAGAATCGTTGTCGAATGATTCTGACCTCTTTTTTTGAGTACGTAATGAATAGTTTGTGCCAGAACTTGTAATTGGCTCTCTCACCTTTAATCGGCTCCAAATATCAGACTCGTGCCATTTCAGAAATAAGTTTATGAGAGAGTTTGCACTTTAGCGCTTACTCGCTTAAATGCGTTAGAAGTTACGAGTCTAAGCGACATTTGTCGCACCATTTTTTATACTTCTAGCCAGTATACTGTGGTTGGTCGACCGATTGACCCGTATTTGGTTTCTTCTTTTAATACTTTGTGGTCGACCAAGAATTGGATGTATTTTCTGATGGTGACATGGGAAAGGGTGGTTTTACTGACCAATTCCTCAATGTCAAAGGGCTCGTCGGCTGCTCTAATAACAGTCATCAAATGCTGTAAGGTTTTTCTAGATATTCCTTTTTGCAGGGGTTCGTTATCTAGGTCTAGTCCTTGAACGCCTTGTCCGTATAGTGAGTCTAGGCTGGCTTGGTCTAGATGGTCTTTATTATGCAGGACTTGGTGCTTTTGCTTAAAGTGGTGCAGGCTTTGGTGCAACCGCTCAGCATTAAATGGTTTGAGTAGATAGTCAACTGCCCCGTAAGCCGAGGCTGTTTCGACAGTAGCCGCTTGGTTGGCTGCCGAAATAATAATGAATTCGACGGGAATTGACTGATCCCGAATCCACTTAACGAGGTCGAGACCTGACTCATTTTTCAAATTAATGTCTATTAAAACGAGGTCAAAGGGCTGGGTAAGTAAAAATTCTTTAGCCTGGTCCAAGTTTTGGGCGGTGGCAGTGACTTTGAAGTCGTCTAGGGCTTCAACGAAACGCTGATTAATCATGACAACCATTGGATCGTCTTCGACAAGTAGTGTCTTATAATTCATGGGCATCTCCTTGTGGGTAATCAATGCGGAATGAAAAGTTCAGTTGTTGGTCGTGCATGGATAATTCGGTCGTGACCTGTTCAGTCCGCCATGGGTAGTCAGAAAGCCATGTATATAGGTGGTCGACGTCTCCTTGTAGGCGGTAGTTGGTGATGAGTTGGCAACGGTCGGTATCAAAATCAAGTGATAGCCATAAGCGTGAATTCTGACCTAATTGACGTAATTCCTTATCAATAACTGCGACAGTTTCCATCCATAATTGGTTGGTAGTCGCTTCATAGGTGTTTGGAATTTCATTGTGAATTTCAAGTCGTAAGTCCTTCAAACTTTGTTTTAAAATCCGGTGTTCCCCAATTAAATGGCTAGCAATGGTTGGATTTTTAACCAACATGGACAGCCGAATCGTCAAATCTTCCTCGTCCTTAATCAATGAAGCCAGGTATTGGTCTAGTGCTTCATACTCTTCTAAATCTGTTAAACCGTAAATCACATGCAGGCGGTTCAAGAATTCATGGGCTTGAACTTGCAGCAACTGGGCATATTCAGCAGTTGAATGCAGTTGGTCCAGCAGGGCATAAATTTCGCTAGTGTCTCGAATGATATAAATTTGACCCACCAAGTTTTCTTGTACCAGAATGTCCGCTTGTGAAATCAGGTATTCCTTATCTTGATAGTGGAAGACCGCACTGTGATCGCCGTTCATTTCAGGTAGACTGATCACCTTATCCAATTGTGTCTTGTTTTTTTTCTTCGGAATTGGAAAATGGCGTAGCGCCTCTTTGTTGGCTAGGGTAATTTCACCATATTGATTGGTGACAATAATGGCGTCATGGCTGTAGGCAATCATTGCTGATCTTTCCTCGAAGGCTTTAGCGATTTCCTTTGGTTCCATATTAAAGAGCTCTTTTTTAATGGTATAAGAAACGAAAATCGCGACCGTTACACCGATAGCTATACTAACAATGAGGGCGCTAGTTGTTTGCTGGTCATATTTTTCAGAGAAGATATCAATAGCGTGGTTAGTTTTACCAACGACAACGGCTCCAATGACTTGTCCGTTTTGTATAACTGGGGCAAAAGACCGCAAGGAATTACCAAGGGTACCAATCCCTGTTGAGACATAAGATTGACCGGTAAAGACTTTTTCCTCGTCTCCGCCCGCAAATGGCTGGTTAATCAGGTCTGGGTCTGGGTGGCTCAAGCGAATAGAATCGGTATTAATGACCACCACATAGTCTAGGTGATATTGGTCTTCGTAGGCATGGGTAAAATCAGTGAGTGTTTGTGATGATTGGTTATTTTCTAGGGTAGTGATGATTTCAGGTTCATTTGCCAGGTCTTCACCCATGTTCAAGAGATAGCTAGACTCTGTTTCAATGATGGCATCTTTATTTAAGTGACGTGTCATTAAATAAAGGCAGCCTACTGTGATTGCTACCGTTGAAATAATCATTAACATGAGTTTGGTGAGGAGACGTAAATTATGCCATTTAATCAACTTGGCTGTCCTCCCTTATTTTTTCTCGTATTTTCATGCATATTTTCAGCGCATTTCCTATCAAATTTCAGTATAGCCCTTTAATTTATAAAGTTCAAATAAGACTTTAAAAACTTAAATAAAGGGAAAAATTCAAAAATCAGGCATATACTATAGTCGTTCAGAAATATATGAGGAGGAAATACAATGTCAGATCTTGCACGGGATGAAAGATCAACAGCGTCAGCGTGGCAGGGCGTCAAAGTCGGCCCCATGCCATTGACTTGGTTTCTCTTATTCGCAGCAATTATTTTAATGGCTGCAGTAACTGAAAGCCTACCTGTTGATATGTTAGGAGGGTTTGGTGTGATCCTAACGCTTGGATGGGCCCTTGGGAAAATTGGGGACACCATTCCTGGCTTAAATAAATTTGGGGGTTCAACCATTCTTTCTATGTTGGTACCCGCCGTTTTGGTTTTTTATGGCTTGTTACCAGATAACGCCATAGAATCAGTGACTATGCTGATGAGTGATGCCAACTTCTTAGACTTATACGTCTTTGCCTTGGTAACTGGCTCTATCCTTGGGATGAACCGCCAAGTATTGGTACAAGGATTCGCCCGCATGGTGATTCCAATGTCAGTTGGTTTGGTTTTAGCGATGCTGATTCCAGCAGCAATTGGCCAACTTGTGGGTATCGGCTTCCAGGAAACTTTATTTAATATTGTCACACCAGCTATGGCAGGTGGTATTGGTGGAGGTGTTTTACCACTAGCTCAAGGTTATAGCGAAGTTCAAAATATTGACTATGGTGCTATGGTAGCCATTTTAGCGCCAGCTTCTATCTTATCTAACTTCTTCTCTATAGGTGTTGCAGCCATTGTCGGCCGTTTTGGTGAGAAACATCCAGAACTTTCCGGAAACGGTACTCTAGTTCGTCAATCAGCTACTGAAGAAAAAGAATTAGTGAATAAAGAGAAAAAAACACCGATCAATTTCCAAAGTATCGGTATTGGCTTATTCTTATTAGTCGCAGTATATATTTTCGGTAATTTGATGCAAGGCGTTATCGGTTTACCAGCAGCAGTAATTGTTATCTTTGCTTCTACTATCATGAAATACTTCCAAGTATTACCAGCTAGCATCGAAGAGGGTGCTAAGCAATTAAACGGTTTTATTTCAAGTAACTTCACTGCACCATTAATGGTTGGTCTAGGGATTATCTACTTAGACTTAAAAGCAGTCTTAGATGTTTTAACTTGGCAATATGTAGTGGTGGTACTTGCAGTGGTGATTGTTTTAGGTTTAACCGGGTTTATCCTAGGTAAATTCTTAAACATGTATCAAATTGAATCAGCTATTTTATCTCTCAACCAGTCCGCAATGGGTGGTACCGGGAACGTAGCGATTCTAGCGACTACTGACCGTAACAGCTTGATGCCATTTGCTCAAGTAGCAACCCGTATTGGTGGGGCGATTACCATTTCCATCATGATTACCTTATTAAACTTATTCGCATAGACAGTTTTTAGAAAGGACGTATAAATATGACAGACGTAAAACAAGCAGCATTACAATTAAGTGAAGAAAAAGGCGGAAAAATTGAGGTTATCTCAAAAGTGCCAATCACAAACATGGACGAATTAGCCGTTGCTTATACACCAGGTGTTGCAGCTGTAAGTTCAGCAATCGCTGAAAATAAAGAGGATGTTTACCGTTATACTAGTAAACGGAATCTAGTAGCTGTTGTGACTGATGGTTCTGCCGTTTTAGGTTTAGGAAACATCGGACCAGAAGCAGCAATTCCAGTTATGGAAGGTAAATCTGCCTTATTCAAAGCTTTCGCAGATGTAGACGCTGTGCCAATTTCATTAGACACGCAAGACGTTGAAGAAATTATTTCGCATGTTAAAGCTATTGCACCATCATTTGGTGGGATCAACTTAGAAGATATTGCGGCACCACGTTGTTTTGAAATTGAACGCCGTCTAAAAGAAGAATTGGATATTCCAGTTTTCCATGATGACCAACACGGTACTGCAATCGTTGTCTTAGCTGGTTTAATCAATGCACTAAAAGTAGCTGAAAAAACGATTGAAGATGTGAAAATTGTGATCAACGGTGGTGGTTCAGCTGGTACTGCTATTGCTAAGAAAATGATTCATGCCGGCGCGACAAATGTGATTGTATGTGATATTGATGGGGCAATTTCTGAAGACGATCCTGAATTACAAGAACGTCACAAAGAATTAGCTTCAATTTCAAATCCAGACCACTTAAAAGGTTCATTAGAAGAAGTTGTGAAAGATGCGGATGTCTTTATCGGTGTATCTGCGCCAAATGTCTTCAAAAAAGAATGGATCCAAACGATGAATGAAAAAGCGATTATCTTTGCAATGGCAAACCCTACACCAGAAATTATGCCAGACGAAGCTAAAGAAGGTGGCGCATTTATCGTTGCAACTGGACGTAGTGACTTCCCTAACCAAATCAATAACGTATTAGCCTTCCCTGGTATCTTCCGTGGTGCTTTGGATGCACGAGCAAGTGACATTACTGAAGAAATGCAAATTGCAGCAGCACAAGGTATCGCTAGCATTATCCCAGATGATGAATTATCAGTTGAAAATATTATCCCAAATGCTTTCAACCCAAATGTTTCTAAAATTGTTGCTAAAAGTGTAAATGAAGCAGCAGAATAGACTACATTTGTTTATAAGCTCAAATATTCACCTCAATGATATATAGCAAGTTTAAAGCCCTAGGTCTTAAGTGTAATAAGATCTAGGGCTTTTGTATGTTTTTATTTATAGAGATACTTCTTATTCAGCAACATTGTAAGTAGCCGCACGGTAGTATTGGGCAACCCCATTTGGTTGATTGATAACATTATCTAAGTTTGGATCAATTAAATTAGCATATGCTCCTTGGTAGATTGGGCTGACTGCTGCAGCGTCTTCTACTAGGTATTTTTCAGCGGCTAGGAAGTTGTCCCAACGTGCTGCTGGGTCAAGGGCGTTAGTTGTTTTGCCTTCGGTCATTAATTCATCGTAAGTAGCGTCTGAGAAGTCACCTGATGATAGTGATGAACCTGTTACAAAGTAATCAAGGAAGGCAGTTGGATCGGCGTAAGACGGGTTATAGGTACCGTATACGATATCAAATTCTCCAGTTCCAGTGATTGCTTGACGAGATTTTAAAGGTACGTTTCGAACAGTTACGGTTAAACCAGGTAGGTTGGTTTGAAGTTGGGCTTGTAAGTATTCTGAAGTTGCTTTAGATGTGTCTGTATCAGAAGTTAACAATTCAATTTCAACTGTGTCTGTACCTAATTCTTCTAAGGCTAAGGCCCATTCTTCTTGGGCAGCTTCTAAATCAAAGGTCATTAGATCACCGTTTTCTTCACGGAAGTCGATGCCTGATTCTGGGTCAGAACCGAATTCTGATGGGATCCAGCCACCTGCTGCTTGTGAACCGTCGTCAAGGATAGCGTCAACAAAGGCTTCTTTATCATAAGCTTGGCTGATGGCGCGACGGAAGTGGACGTTATTCGTTGGGCTTGATTGGGAGTTGAATTCCATGTAACCAATCATCCCTTTAGGTTCAATGTGTAAGACGTCAGAGTCTTGGTATTCTTGAACGTAAGGAGTAGTAATTTCAGTGTATTGGAGTTCGCCACCTTCAAACAAGTTTACGTTTGTTGAGTTTTCTTTAGACATTACCCAGTCGATTTGGTCTAAATCAACATTGTCAGCGTCCCAGTACTCATCGTTTTTCGTTAATGTCCATTCAATTTCTGTTGAATTCCAGTCGCTCACTTCAAATGGTCCGTTGTACACGGCATTTTCTGAAGAAGTTCCGTAGTCAGAACCCAGTTCAGTTGCTACGTTATGGTTGACTGGTAGATAGTAAGGCGTCGCAAGTAGGTCAGTGAAGTAAGTAGTTGGTGACGCAAGAGTGATCTCCAATGTTTTATCATCGATGGCTTTAACGCCTAGCGTATCCGGTTCAGCTTCACCGTTTGCGATAGCTTCCGCGTTTTTGATGACGTAGAATTTATTGGCATTTCCACCAATGGTTTCAGGTGTGACTGTTTTTTGGTAGGTATAAACGAAGTCTTGTGCAGTTACCGGGTCACCATTTGACCAGTCTGCATCGTCACGGATGGTGAAGGTATAAGTTAAACCGTCTTCTGAAACGGTTGGCTCCTCAGCTGCAACCCCTAATTCGTTACTACCCTTATCAGCGGGGCGGTATAAACCTTCCATTACGTTAGAAATGGTGTTTTGACTTGGAGAATCCGTTGAAGAAATACTATCAAGTGACGCCAGTTCGCCGTTCACCGTCACCTTGATGCTTTTAGCTGCTTCCTCATTATCCGCCGTTGTGCCACCATTCCCACATGCCGCAAGCACCAATGACAATGCCGTTAATGAGAGAATACCCAATTTTTTCTTCATAAATCTCAACCTCTTTTCAATTTAGTATAGTTATCCCAATCATTATAACTTATCATTTGTGAAAAAAGGAATATATTGCCTAGAATCTGACTTACCAAAATACGGTCATGGTTGATATGAAAAAATCAAGGTGCGAGATCCGACGTATTTCCTAGCCGTTGTTAGATAGAAAAAGAGACGCGAACACATCACGTCTCTGGATAATAAATAGTAATCTTTAAAGAGGGTAAGTCGACTTTTACACCCTCTTGTCGGGTTCAAACTAAGTTGCATTACACTTTGTGTGATACGGCCTTAGTTTTCCAACATTGTTGAGCTTAGCGGTTTCGCTCTTACCCTCGTCTTTTCCTTTCATCCATTTCGGCTTCTAGTTTCAAGCGATTAGCTGTTGAATGTCTGAACAATTCTTTTAATTGCTCGCGGTCGTCGGTTCGAATGGCGTCTTTGATCAGGTTTAACTGGGCTTCAAAGTCTTGAATCGATTGTAAGAGGTAATGCTTATTATCGATAAAAAGTTCGCTCCAAAGGTCTTCGTTGATTTTGGCGATACGGGTTAATTCTGGGTATGAGTCACCTGTGAATTTACCGGTTTCGCGTTCTTCATGGTCTGAATTCATCAATGAAATCGCAATGGCATGTGGCAGTTGCGAGGTGAATGAAATCATTTGATCATGGAAGCTAGCTGAAACGCGGTTGATTTTACCAAAACCAATCTCAGTGGCTAGGGATTCTATTTTGCCCAAAGTATCTTCATTATTGGCTTCAGTTGGCGTGATCAGGAAGTTAGCGCCTTGAAATACCGACCCTTGTGCGTAGGCAATCCCTCGGTTCTCACGACCTGCCATAGGGTGGGTGTAGACAACTTCAATATTGTCCGGTAATACGGTCGCCAGCTCGGCCATAAAGTTTTCTTTCGTTCCCGTTGTATCCATTAAGACGCTACCATCTTTAAAGAAGTCGCGGTTAGCTGCAATAAATTGCACAGCTGTTTTCGGGTACAAGGCCATAATGGTCAGGTCCACTTGTCCTAAGATGTTTTCACCAGTTAGAAAACCTTTCTTAATCAAGCCCATTTCAACTGCGGTATCAAGCGTTTCTTGGTTACTATCAATCCCGTAGATGTCATGATAACCTGCAGTTTGTAACGCCTCCGCAAACGAACCACCAATTACACCTAATCCTAATATCCCAATCTTCATCTCGATACTCCTAACTGTTCTCTCATATTTTATTATTCCATGATAACATGTAGCCTCCTATAATTGTTAGGTTTTCTCTGAAAAATTCGGGTAGACTATTGCATTATTTAAAAATATTTATTGATTTGGCAAAATGGCTGACCACTTTTTAAACTAGATTATCTTGAATTATTGACACAGAAAAAGCCAATACAGTTGGATGCATTGGGAGTCATAAATAATTTGAGATGAACACGTACGCGACATATCTACTCTGTATATAGTATTGCCTTTTCTATCACTTAAGGTCAAACAATCTTTTAGTAACTTTTTTCCTCGCATATTTTTTGTTGAGTTGATTTAGACGCTGATCAAAGCATAAAAAAATCCAGTGTTCAAAAAAATTGTCATTTTTGTACATTGGAATTGAATTCCTTGTGAGGTCTTTTTCTAAGACAATACAATCATAAATGGTAGTAGGATTTTTGGTAATAGGAATTTGATGAAGCTTGATAATGTAATTTTATTTAATTATATATTGCAAATATTGCCATTTTCCCTAAGTCACTTTTAAGGAGGGAAAAACATTTTTTCAAAATTTATCAGATTGTTAATATTCTCCTTTTTATCGACTATGATACAATAGACTTAAGTATATAAATGTCATAAGCAATCTGCTGAATATTGCATGATCAAAGGAGAATTAAGATGGCTATTCTAGTTACAGGTGGTACTGGTTATATCGGTTCCCACACAACAATTGAATTAATCCAAGCCGGCTATGATGTCGTGATCGTGGATGATTACTCAAACAGTAAACCAGTCGTTTTAGAACGAATTGAAGAAATTTCTGGTGTGCGTCCACGCTTCTATGAAGCAAACGTATTGGACAAAGAGGCATTAACCCATATCTTTGAAGTAGAAAATATTGAAGCAGTGATTCATTTCGCAGCCTTCAAAGCAGTTGGTGAATCAGTTGCCAAACCAATTAAATACTACGACAACAACCTAGGTGGATTAGTATCAGTTCTTGAAGTGATGCAAGAGTTTAATGTCAATAAAATTGTATTCTCTTCATCTGCCACTGTATACGGTATGGACAACGAGTCACCGTTAACAGAAGACCTACCAACAAGCGCAACAAACCCATACGGTTATACCAAAGTCATGAACGAACAAATCCTTCGTGACCTAGCAGTAGCTGACGACACATGGTCAGTCATGATTTTACGTTACTTCAACCCAATCGGTGCCCACGAATCAGGCCTAATTGGTGAAGACCCAACAGATATTCCAAACAACCTAATGCCTTATATCACTCAAGTAGCCATCGGTAAACGCGACCACTTATCTGTATTTGGTAGCGACTATCCAACCCATGACGGTACAGGTGTCCGCGACTACATCCACGTCGTTGACCTAGCCAAGGGGCACGTGGCCGCAATCAAACACGCACTTGACCACCAAGGCGTTGAAACAGTTAACTTAGGAACAGGGATTGGCTACTCAGTCCTAGACCTTGTCAACACATTTGTAGCGCAAAACGGCGTAGAGGTCCCATACGAGCTAGTAGACCGACGTCCTGGTGACGTCGCCGCCAACTACGCAGACGCTACATATGCCAAAACATTATTGTCTTGGACAGCGGAACATGATCTAGCTGATATGTGCCGTGACTCATGGAAATGGCAATCAAACAATCCAAACGGTTACGACCAAGACTAAAAAAATATGAGTTAAAATGAGGCCCACCGTGAAAATCGTTTGTCTTTTAAATTGGCCAGGGGAACGACTCAACGCCTTGCAGTCGAGTTCGCTTCTGACACATAGGCAACACTATGTCACTACGTTCCAAGGGTTGCTCTATCGACCAGATGAAGTCAACTTCAGCTTATGACCGAGTCAGTGCTTTAGCACCTACTCGGTTAAATGTGTTAGAACTAGTTTGCACCACACTTTGTGTGCTACGGCACAAGTCTTCCAGTGTTGTTGAGCTGAGCGGTCTCGCTCACACCCTGTTTTTTTGTAACACAACTGCAATCTAGGGGTAATCTATAAGTTAAATTATATGGGTATTCTGTGTTATAATATGAGGGAAATGCTTTGGATTATGGCGCGCTTATATTTTGAATATGCGCATTATAGTTGGGATAACTTAATTTTAAGCGTATACGATATGTGGTAAAAGGTATGTAGAATGTTGAATTCTTGTACATTTGGCCACATAATTTCTTTTTACAAGGTGGGGGAAATACTATGCCAGCATGGCTAGGTGAATTTATAGAAAAGTGGCAGGCACAATCTCGATCAACGCAATTTACGGTTGTGGGTGTTGTGATAGCTGCTATCGTGTTGATGATTATTCCGTGGAGAGCGTCTGCTGAAGAGGGCAATCCTTTAGGTGTACAAGTGGATTCACAGCCATTGAGCGGTTCAGATTATTATTCGGCTGAGCCATTAACTGTGAGTGGTAATGGAACTGGTGTATCTTTAGGGGACTCAAGTGTCGAAACTAGTGAATCGTCAGTGGTTGCATCATCTGTTGAATTAACTAAAAATGCAGACTACAGTACAGATTTAGCAAGTTTAACAGCAGAATATGAAGCAAACTCAGCATCATTAGCGCAGTCAAGATCGAATGATCCATCTTATACAGCGCCGAATGTTTCATCTAGTTCATCGGCTTCTTCAAGTGCTAGCTCATCATCTTCTTCAACAGCAGATGCTAGCTCTAGCTCAAGTAGTGAAATGCCGTCAGCTGGAACATATACAGTTCAATCAGGTGACAATGCTTATCGAATTGCAACTAACAATGGTTTAACATTAGATGAATTCTTAGCAATGAACGGTAAAACTGAGGCTTCTGTAACCCCTGGTGAAGTAGTTCGTATACAATAAGTAAATTTTATGTAAATTTATTTCGTTAAAAACATTAACAATTGAGCGGATTCACTAGCAATTATAGAGAAAAAGTTGTATCATTATATAGGTGTTTTTTCAAATAAGTCAGATTTATAAGCGATTTATAACTAATATCGAATAATTTATAGTACAATATATATAAGTAAGGAGGCTGAACATGGAAGAATTAAAAATTGCGAATGCACAGCCACGCGAAGCGGCTCGTCAAAAAGCAACACAAAATGCAGCAGAGATCCTTTTAGAAATTCGTAGCAAACGTGGCATTTCTCAAGCGCGGCTAGCTGAAATCTCTGGCCGTAAACAAAGTTACATTTCACGTGTAGAATCAAGACAACAAAACATTTCATTAGCAACGTTACAAGAAATCGTTGACGCTGTTGGCGGAAACCTAGTTGTTAAAGTTGAATTATAATCTTGTCTGATTAATAGAATAACTTAGAAAAGTCGTATTCGTTTGTGGCCCTGAAGTTCCACGAACGAATGCGGCTGTTTTTATATCCAAAATTTATTTTTTTGAATGTGTGATTAGCTTAGATCGCTCAATCACATAGATTTTTTTGTATCTTCAATTTCAAGTAATTAATATTTAGCCAATTTGGTTTATATAAGTAAAGCTTTTATGCTGGTCATCAGTTTACTTGAGAATAATAGTATTGATAACTTTGAGTTCAAAAATCACCTGTGGTTAACAATTAAGGACAACTCTATTAGTAGGATGCAAACTTGGATAAATAGTAAATGTTAGCAATTTATTAGCACGATTTTGTTATAGCCATAGGTGGGAGCTTTCCTAGCATGACTGAGCAGTGAAAAAGAGAGGCTGACCCATAAGCTGGCGGTGCGACAAAAGTTGTTCAGAGATGAACGTTGGAGCAAGAGCTGAACAAAAATAGAATATCAAAGAAATTATTCAATAAAAATTAGCGTATAAAAAAGAGACTTGGACAAATTGCCCAAGCCTCGTGTTATTGCGGTGTGATTATGCTTCTACTGGTTCTGTTGTGTAAATATCTTGAACTTGACGGTTAACATAGCGTCCTGAAACAGCTGAGTGGAAGATTTTGTAACCTTCTTCGTTCAAAAAAGCGTCTGAAGCGATAAAAGCACTTAAGGCTGCTTCTACAGTTGCAGCATCTAAGTTTGCTTTAGGATTTTTAATAGTAACAGTACGTGTTTTGTTGTTAGCAGTTTTAAACTTTAATTCGAATACATTTGTTTCTTCAATCATAAGAATCCTCCTTTGGGACAATAGGGACATGTAAATGGCTTATTAGTGACTAGGCAACAGTGTAGCGTTCAACTGCTTCGGCACCTGTAAAGGCGTCTTCGATTAAGTCAGAAAGTGCAAGTGCTAAAGCATTTACTTTATCTGTATCTGGGTTTTCAATTAAACCATTTAAAGTAATGCGTGTTTCTTTATCCGTTTCCACGTTCAAGTAAGTTAATTCTAATTTGGCAGCTTCAAAGTTTTTCATAGGTATTCCCTCCAAGTTTTGTTTGTGTAAGCCCTCCGGATGACTTACACAAATAAGAACGACCTCAAGGAGAAAAGTGACAAGAGAATAGCGGAAATTGTTGCCAAAACTTTTACTGTGCTAAAATATATAGCATATACAAGGATTTTTGAGGAGGGAAGCGTGCATGACTGGAAAAAAACGAGGCCCCATGAAGCTGTCTGACATTGGTAATACAAAGCAATCGTCAAAAGCAGCGGTCGATAAAAAAAGCAAGCAAGACTCTTATACAAGGGAAAAACATTCAGATAATGGCCTTAGTGGAGGGGGACAATCCCCTAGTTACCAGAAAAAAGCAAGGGTTAAACAAACGCCCCGTCATCAAACATCAGCGAATATTGAAGATTCTGCTTCAACTGCCGATAATTTAGCCTCTGATTTACTAGCCAAAGCTGAAGGGTTGCGAGCTCAAAAAGCGAACCCCCTTTTTCAAGAGGGGGAATTACCGGCAGAAACTCCGGAAGATGAGGTGGTTGCTGGGGAAATCACTTTGATTGAGGTTCAGAAAAAGAATAAGAAGCGATTCAATGTCTATATTAAGGGTCAATTCGCTTTTGGGGTCAGTGAGAATACTTTGGTCAAGTTTGCCTTGCATAAGGGACAGGTGTTGGATAAGGATTTTATTGCGGATATCCAGCGAATTGATAAGGAAGATTATGCCTACCAGCTTGCGGTCCGGTTTTTGAGCCACCAGTTACGGTCTGAAAAGGAAGTTCGGGCTAAGTTAACTGAGGAGGAAATTGAGCCTGAGGTGATGGAGAAGGCGGTTGCTAAATTGAAAGAGGTCAAGCTGATCGATGACACTATGTTCGGTCAGGCCTATACGCGTACGGCTATGAATATCAATAAAAAAGGACCGAATGTGATTGCTCGGGAGTTGAAAAATAAGGGGCTTGGGCAAGATGAAATTGAACAGTCCATGAATGAATATGACCGGGATACTGAGGTTGAAAATGCTTATGCGATTGCGGAAAAATATTTTCACAAGCAGTTGCGAAAAGCGTCGCACCGAAATGCTAGTCAAAAGACCAAACAATACTTGGTGCAAAAGGGATTTGACAGTGATTTGATTCAAGAGTTGATGCAGCAACTGGCTGATCATTACCATGATGAGGACCAGGAATTGGCTGTCTTACAGAAAGACTTGGAAAAATATATGCGCCGGTATAAGAAACTTTCGGGCCGAGAATTGACCTTTAAAGTGAAAGGGATGCTCTACAATAAGGGGTATCCGTCAGAATTAATTAATCAAGCGCTTGAGATTTACGAGGAAGAAAATGAGTAAATGCTATAATAGGTAAATACGAGAAATACATATAACAGAAATAGAGGAGCAAGCATAGTAGTGACTGAAGTAAATCAAGATATCGACCTGTCTTTATATATGAATGAGTCGGCTATCCAAGACTTGGGGCCGGTAATTGAAGGTGTTCAAGTTTGGGGACCAGTTACCAACCAGGACTTTAGAAAGACTTTTCTAGACTGGTATGACAAGGAAAGTCGCCGTCTACCTTGGCGGGAATCTACGGACCCATACCGGATTTGGGTGTCAGAAATTATGTTGCAACAAACTCGGGTAGATACCGTGATTGGCTATTACGCCCGCTTTCTGTCTGCTTTTCCGACCATCAAAGCTTTAGCGGAAGCAGAAGAGGACCAATTGTTGAAAGTTTGGGAAGGCTTGGGTTACTACTCAAGAGTCCGCAATATGCAGGCAGCGGCCCAACAAATCATGGCGGACCACGACGGGATTTTTCCAGATAATTTAGCTGACATCAAAAAGTTGAAGGGGATTGGGCCTTATACAGCAGGTGCCATCGGGTCTATCGCCTTTGGTATCCCCGTGCCAGCTATCGACGGCAACGCCATGCGGGTCATTTCTCGCTTGTTTATGATCAATGCAGACATTCAAAAGCCAGCCAACCGGAAGATTTTTGAAGCGGTAGGCCAATATTTAGTGGATCCCGACCGTCCAGGAGACTTCAACCAGGCCATCATGGATCTCGGTTCATCATTTGAAACGCCGAAGAAAGCCATGCCCGAATTGTCGCCTTTGCGCGATTTCACAATGGCAACCCTGACCAGGACCACCGACAACTACCCGGTTAAAAGTAAGAAAGCCAAGGCTAAACCCGTGTATTACCAGGCCCTTATCTTACAAAATGCTAAAGGACAAGTATTGATTGAGAAAAGGACGCAACACAAATTGTTGAATAACTTGTGGACAGTGCCTTTAATCAACTTGGGTACAAGTGCCAATCAAAATCTGCCTGCAAATGAGAAAACAGCCTTTTTACTAGCTGAAACTCAGGAAGCTTATGGCATTTCGCCTATATTCATGCGTAAAGAAATCGGCCAAGTCAAACATGTCTTCACCCATTTGATTTGGCATATCCTATTAACCTACGGGCAATTAAAGCCTGTGGACGAAAAGAAAATCAACGATATGGTAACCTCTGGCGAGGCGGATTATGCCTGGGTAGCGCCCCATCAATTTGAAGATTATGCCTTTCCAACTGTGCAAATGAAAGTCTGGCAAGCTTATGAAGATTATCAAAAAGACAATCACCACAATATTAAATAATCAAAAAACAAATGGCTACGACTTTTGCTGTCGTAGCCATTTGTTTAAATTGTCGTGAATATTCAGGATGGATGAAGTCTTATAGGTGTTGGTCCAGGGCCCACACCGCTTGCTTAAAATCACATCACTTTTATTTCACCACAGTCTTTATCTACATATGGTCTATTACTATGATTTATTTTTTGCGTTTGTGACTTAACTGACAATAGCGTTCGTACCAAATATCTACATACTCTTTAGAAAAAGGCCCTTTTTCCTCATTAATCCAACGTACAAGTTCCTGAACGTTATCTTTTAAAATAGCATCGATATCAGACGAGTACCCCATCAACTGACGGTGGTCTTTATATTCATCTACGTCTAACAACTTCCGCTTACCATCAGGAAAAATCTTGATATCTAAATCATAATCGATATACTTCAAGGCTTCATCATCCAATACGTAAGGGGATGCTAAATTACAATAATAAGATATGCCGTTCGGACGAATCATTGTAATAATATTGAACCAATAGTGCTTATGGAAATATAGTAGGGCGGGTTCTCTAGTCACCCATCGTCTACCGTCAAAATCAACAACCAAGGTATGGTCATTGCAAGCAATGATACTTTGGTCACTTGTTTTTAAAACCATAGAATCTCGCCAAGTGCGATGTAAGGAACCATCGTGCTTGTAGCTTTTGACTGTGATGAATTCACCTTCTTTAGGGTTTCTCATCACCAAACCTACTTTCTACACCTAGCTAGGTTGTAACATAAAATATTATATCATAATGAAAATTGAAAAAGTAGGCTAATTGCCTACTCACATATTCTTAAAAAAACCTAAAAGATTTAATTCAGTTTGGCTTAATTTTGTTATATGATAGAATAAACAATGGGAAAAGTTTGTATAAAGGAGCTCAAGCATGAATAGAAAATCAAATAGTAACCAAATGGTCTTGACAGCAGTCTTTATTGTCATTTCATTGGTATTAGTGGGAGGTAGCTATTTTGTTTATCGCTCACGCCAACAAAATATGTTAGCGGACCAAGCCAGCACATTTTCCTCAATGTCTGTAGATATGAACCAAACAGCACCATCAACACCAGAAGAATATAATGCAGAAGATATGGTGCAAGCATTTACGGACAACCGCGGGGAAACAACAGCGCTTCATTACTTATACTACCTGCAAAGTGTA
The DNA here is from genome assembly GCF_001053265.1 of Carnobacterium sp. 1290_CSPC. Classification (NCBI taxonomy): domain Bacteria; kingdom Bacillati; phylum Bacillota; class Bacilli; order Lactobacillales; family Carnobacteriaceae; genus Carnobacterium; species Carnobacterium sp. 1290_CSPC. Next base: position 8,165 of record NZ_JVVG01000064.1, on the reverse strand, counting down.
GAACAAGTGCCGACCATCTCAATTGCCCGTACCCAAGCAGACCAAGAAGCTTGGACAACAACTATCAGTGACCGTTTAAATGAAATTGGCTTTGACGACACAAGTGTTAACTCAGTTGACTGGACAGAAATTACTTCCGCCGATGCAGTTGAACAATACTCTAGTAACTTAACTGAAGCCAACCCACAATTACTGATTATCCCAACTTTCGTAGAAGAAGATTATGAAGCTGAAATCTCTGAAGAAGACCATTTAGCGAATATTGAAGAATTATTCAATACTATTCGTATGGACTTGCCTTCTGCCTTAATCGTCTTTGCGCAATACCCAGCTTCAAGTCAAGAAATGTCTGAAGACGAAGACTACGTAACTTATAACGACAACACTTTATCAGCTATGCAAGAAGCAGGCTACAATGTTTATGATGTCAACACTGCTTACAGCGAAGCACGTGATAACTCAGAAAGCTTAAACCTTGAAAATAGCTTTACAGATGAAGGTTTCTCTGAAGAAGCGAGTCAATTAATGGCTAACACTTTAATGGCCCAAATTGAAGATACGCAAATCAATGCCACTGATGGTTATGACGGTGCAAATGAAGACGTTGCTGAAATGCAAGCGGAACTAGATGCTCAAGCAGAATCAGAATCGATCGCAGCGGAAGAACAAGCATCATTAGATGCAGAAGCTGAATCAATTGCAGCAGAAGAACAAGCATCAATCGATGCTGAAAATGCTTCTATTGCCGAATCAGAATCAATCGCCGAATCAGAATCAATCGCAGCGGAAGAATCGGCGGCAGCTGAAGCAGCATATATTTCAGAATCAATTGCAGCAGAAGATGCGGCGGCTGAAGAAGATTACTACTACTCTGAACCAGAACCTGATTACGGTTGGTCTGAGTCGAGTGAATCATCAAGTGAATCATCAAGTGAAGCAACTGATACATCTCAAGAGAGTGTTATTGAAGAAGAATCTACTTCAGATGAAACATCTGTTTCAGAATAATCAATTCAGCATGATTTAAAGTAATACAACAAGATAAAACACCTTAAAAGGGCACCCACATTCACTGATATAACCAAAAAATGGTGATATTGTACTGAATGGACGGGAATTCACCTTCTAGGGTGTTTTTTTGTAGTCTTTTAGTAGAAAAGTCGATAAAATAAAGATGATAAACTTAATGTAAATCAGACATTTTTCGAGCTGAAGAAAAGAGGCAATTATGGCAAAAGATATTGCAACTATCCAAGAGATTTTTGATTTAATTGAAACGGCAGATCCTGAATTAATTAGTCTGCGCATGCGCGAAACCATGGAGTCGGATGCTTTTGATAAGGCTTATTACTATGACGGATTTCTCGGCTACTCTTACTCAAAAACCAGTACGCTCTTACGTATTTGGACCCCAACAGCGATTGATGTTGAATTACTCTTATACAAATCTGACACGTCTGACGAATATGAAGCTATCCAGATGGAAGAAGAACTAGAAACCGGTACCTACGCCGTTCGGTTAGAAGGTGATTACAAAAATGTTCCTTATATGTACCGGATTTTCTTCCCTAATTCAACCGTTGAAATCACCCAAGACCCGTACTCACGAGCCGTTACCGTTAATGGCGCCCGGTCTGTCATTGTCGATTTAGATGAAGGTTACCCGGATGACTGGGAAGATGACAAACGCCCACCGTTTGCTAACGCACGTGATGCCATCATCTATGAAGCGAGCGTCCGGGACCTCACCTCCAATATCAATTCCGGTGTACCCAAGGAAAAACGCGGTAAATTTGCTGGCCTTGCGCTAAGTGGCACTAAATCAGCCAACGAATTTGCCACGGCCCTAGATTATATTGCTGATCTAGGGATTACCCACTTGCAGTTAATGCCAATGGCTGATTTTGTAACGGTAGATGAATTGTCTGATCGACCAGATAATTACAACTGGGGCTATGACCCCATGCATTACAATGTGCCAGAGGGTTCCTACTCAATGTCGCCAAGAGATCCAGTAGCCAGATTGAAAGAAATGCGGGAAATGGTCCAAGCCTTGCATGCCAAAGGACTTCGCGTCGTGATGGACGTTGTCTACAACCATGTCTATGAACATGAACGTCATCCGCTTGGTTTAACTGTTCCTTACTACTATTTCCGCTACAACAAAAATGGCGACTTATCGAATGGGTCAGGTGTAGGAAATGAGACGGATTCAACTCGTTTGATGTTCCGCCGTTACATGATTGAATCCATTACTTACTGGGCTGAAGAATTCCATATTGATGGTTTCCGCTTCGATTTAATGGGGCTTCACGACATTGAAACCCTGAATTTGATCCGCGAGGCCCTGGATAAGATTGATCCATCCATTTTAATGTACGGTGAAGGTTGGGACTTAGAAACTCTTTTATCTTCTGACAAAAAGGCTATCCTTCGTAATGCTTATAAAACCCCTCATATTTCTTACTTTAATGACCAACTCCGCGATCAAGTACGTGGATCGGACTACGGGGATGCAACGGATCCAGGTTTTATCACGGGTAAATTTATGACAGAACAAGCCGTCCTTGCATCATTCTTAGGTGGGGGTAACTTGTCAAAGCGTGATGCCAACGTGACCCAAGCCCAACAACTAATCCAATATATTGAAGTGCATGATAACTATACTTTACGGGATAAAATTGCCTTGTCTCACGGCGAAGAACCAGTCAGACTGCGTAAAAGACGACAACTATTAGGAAATTCGATTATCGCCTTGTCAGCCGGTATTCCGTTCTTTCATTCTGGTCAAGAATTCTTCCGGACTAAGCATGGGGTAAGGGATTCCTATAACTCAGGTGACGAAATCAACTGCATGGACTGGGATTTAATGGCTTCAAATTATGATGCAGTTAACTACTTTAAGGGGTTATTGGCATTGCGGAAGAAATACCCATTCTTTACAGAGAAAAACCAGCAAACATTTTTTGAAAATGTAACCGTGATTAAGTCAGACTACCAAATCATAGGCGTGCATTACCACGGCTTAGGTCATGAATTAGTAGTGATTTTTAACGGCCAATTGAATGATGTAAAAGTATGGATACCAGACGGTGGCTGGCGACCAATTGCCCGCGATAACAAAATGGTTGGCGATGCCTTTGCGGATTTAATCAAAGGTAATGCGGATGTTAAGGTATCAGTTCTTTCTACCTTGATTTTAGAAAGAGTGGAATAATAGCTAATTTTAAAAAGAAGACTTCGGCTTCCACGTTATCTTATCATTGTCTTAAAATTAAGATGTGATCCAGGGCATTGAGACAGGAGACACTGGAATAATAATGCCGTGGCACACAATGTGTGTCGCAAGTTATTTTGAAATGGACACTTGTTTGCCTTGAAAACTCGACTAGCAGTGGGGACTAGAAATCAGCCAAAGTCTGATTTCTAGTCTGAAGATTCAGTCTGAGGGAGCGAGCTCCCACTGACTGCTATACTTCAGCGCATCCTTAGTAGGGTTCTTATTGCTCAAAAGGATATTATGACCACGAAATTAACTGCACATTCAAAAAAAGGAGGGGTTGAGACTATTGTCTCAACCCCTCCTTTTAAAATGGCCCATATTTTGTTTTGATGACATGTGAGTTATTCGATGCCTTCTAGTGAGTCTGCTTGGTATTCGTCTTCGTCATGGTGGATTCTATATGAACGAATCAGGGTGTTTAGTTTAATTAATGACTCTTCGTAAGATACCAATTGGCCGGTGATTAACATTAAGGCGTTTGATCGCTCGAATTCTTCTTGGGTAGCGGTTTGTTTAATGGCTGCGTATTCGAAGATAGAGTCCATTAAGTCTTGCCGGTACCCTTGGGTTGGTTGGAAGAAATTCACTTCTAAGGGTGAGATTCGACCGTCAAATTTCAAGAAGATTTGTTCGTGAGCTGAACATAGAGTCTCAATCCGTTCGCGGATTTGGATCCGTAGTTCTTCTGGTAATTGGAACATGACATTGGTATGGGTATGTAAGACGGATAATAAGGCCAGTGCTTGTTCTAGTGAAACGATTAAAGCCCGGAAAACAACGAGTTTTCGTTTTAACATGGGTAGTTTTCGTTTAGACCATACGTTCTCATCTTTTAGGAGTGCATATAGGCTGTGACTTTGTGCGATACGATTTTCTGCCCAGGCGATATCTGAGGTTAGGGTAGAGTATTCGCCGTTTTTGCGAAGAATGGCTCTTAAACGCACTAAGATTTCACTAGAGGTTTTATTGACTTCTTCGTATAGAATGGCGTCGTATTTAGGTGGCAAAACAAAGACGTTTACTAATAGGGAAACGGTCACCCCAAGTAATGACTCAACCACACGGGCGATGGCAGAGGTGATAATCATATCTTGGTCGCGCAGCATAATCACAACAAGGGTAATGGTCGCTAAGGAGATAACGTTGGCCATATTAAGCGCCCGCAAAATCCCAATAAAAATCGTCACGGTCACCCCAATAATAATAGGGGAATTACCGAAAAAGTTCACCATGACTACAGCAACGATACCTCCAAGTATCGCCGCCATAACACGGTTGAAGAAGGTATCGATAGATCCTCTAACAGTTTGTTGTAAACCGATGATGGCAGTAAAGGCAGGGATGACAGGTTCAACAAAGGGTAACCAGTCAGCAATTAAAATACTGAGCATTACCCCAAGACCTGTCTTAAACATCCTGGCACCAAGTTTCATTTTTATTCAATCCTTTTTAATGTTCTTCATCATTTTGTAGTATCTCTTCAACTATCCATATTACTAGGCAATGGCCCTGAAAGCTAGCAATAAAAGCAAGTTTTCAGCAATTTACACAAATTATAAACTTTCCGACTTTTCAATACCCGCAATCATCGTTTCGATAATTGTTGAGCGCAGGTTCATTGATTCAGCAGTACGAACTTCTTCAATTGTTGTTCCGCCTGGTGTACAGACCGCATCCTTCAAAGCGCCAGGGTGTAAGTCCGATTCAATCGCCAACTGAGCTGCCCCCTTAACCGCTTGTTTTGCAAAGGCAAAGGCTTGAGGTCTAGTTAATCCTTTTGCCACACCAGCATCCGCCATCGCTTCAATAATCATGAAGACAATAGCTGGACTCGAACCTGCAATCCCTGTAAAGGCGTCCAACTGGTTCTCGGTCAACTGTTCCGCTGACCCAAAAGTATGGAGAATTTGCATAATTAACTCCTTATCCACTGTCGACAAGTTTTCATTATAGACAACACCGGAAATTCCTTCCCCAACTTGCGCTGGAATATTAGGCATCACCCGAGCGAATTTCGCAGAATCCCCTAGCTGTACAGCCGCGTCAGCCAAACTGTAGCCCGTCGCAACCGAAATCACAATCGTCTCCGCAGTGAGTGTTGGTTTGATTTCATCCACCACATCCTTGATTAAATAAGGTTTTACCGCAAGGACAACCACGTCCGCTCCCTTAGCCGTCTCCTTATTATCTGTCAAAATGGCGAAACCATACTTAGCTGAGTCCGCTTCAGCTTTTTCAGGGTTAGCCCGTGAACCAGCAATCAGTTGGTTATCAATCTCGTCCGATTGTACCAAGCCGTTTAAAATCGCTGTTCCCATATTGCCTAGTCCGATAATGGCAATCTTTTTATCTATTTGTTTCATATACTGTGCCTTCCTTCTTTAACTGAAAATTTTGTACATTAGAATACTTTCATTTTAGCATAAGTTCCGCCACTACACGACAAAGTAAAAGCTTGCCTAGTTAAAGCCAAGTTCAGTTATAATAGAGTCACCACTAAAAAGGAGCGATTCATTTAAATGTTTCCAATACACTATGTGAAAGACATGTTCAGTCCAGCTAATATCTTCTACCACCGTCACCTAATGACCTGGTGGAAGTCAATCCTTGTAATGGTTGTTTGGTCGATTATCATGACCTGGCCCTTTGCCAGAAGTTTCGAGCCCGTTGAAGACGGGACAGTTAATAATGCCTTTGAAGAATTACAGACCATTATCCCAGAAGAAACAGTCAGCGAATTATCGAATTTTACCTATGACAATGGCGCCTTTCAATCAGACCAGTCGGACATCGTTATTGACGGTGTCCAATTACAAGTAGTCATTTTCCCCAGTGCGGATAATTTAGACGGCTACTTAAAGGGGAATGACAAGTCACTCTTGATCCTGTCAGACCAATTCGTTTATCAAACAGACCAAGATACGCGCTATACAGCTAATCTACCATTAGACTTGAATGACTATATGACTGATAATGCGACTTTTATCGAAAGTTTACGGGTCAGCTATCAAACGGAAGTGAATACCCAAAGTAAGCAGATCCTGGTCATGACCCGTCAGCTGACCATCTTTATTCTTGGTTTAGGGGGCTTAATGATTATTGTTTCACGGTTGAATATTTTACAAAAAAACAAATTCCATGACTTATTCTCCTTCCAATACTGTTTAGGCATGGTCGCAACCGCCATGGGATTACCTGCAATTATCGCTATTATTGTCGGCTTTTATACCACAAGTGTCAGTGTGATGATCCCCATCTTATGGGTTGGAACGATTATCATGCTCTGCCTATCCTACCGACAAACAAAATTTATCCGAACAGACACCATTTAAGTCTGGGACCAGATATTTCGATGGAACAGATGCTTTTGTTTCCATTTGACCAGAAAACAAGTATAATTTTACCAGTAACAAGAAAACGTTTTCTTAAACTGAATCGGAGGTAAATATATGAAACATATCTCATTAGGGCAAAATGGTTTAACAGCACCCAATCTAGCAGTAGGTTGTATGCGGATTGAAGGTAAATCAGTAGAAGAAGTCCAAGACTTAATCCAACAATCCTATGACGCAGGTTTAACCTTCTTCGACCACGCAGACATTTACGCAAGAGAAAGAGGTGGGGCGGAAAAATTATTCGGCCAAGCCTTTGCTGGCTTAGACATCCCAAGAGAAAATATCATTCTGCAATCTAAAGTAGGGATTTACCTTCCAGGTACCTATAACAACAATGAACAAAACTTCTTCGACTTATCAAAAGAACATATCTTACACTCAGTAGATGAATCTTTAGAGAGACTACAAACAGACTATCTAGATATTCTACTATTACACCGTAACGATGCTCTATGGGAACCAGAAGAAATTGCGAAAGCCTTCGATATATTGGAAACGAGCGGTAAAGTTCGCCACTTCGGTGTAAGTAATCATACGCCAATTCAAGTTGATCTATTGAAGAAATATGTCAAACAAGATTTAGTTGCTAACCAAATCCAATTATCTCCAGCCCACACACTGGCGCTTGATTATGGTTTCAGTGTAAATACCAAAGCTGACGAAGGGGTGAACCGTGGTGGGGAACTAATCGATTATGCAAGGCTGCACGATATGACAATCCAAGCGTGGTCACCAATTCAAGGAGAAAATGGGGTAATATTCAGCGATCCTTCCTATAAAGGCTTGAATGATAAGCTAAGCGAAATCGGGGGTCGTTATGGTCTAGACAATGAAGCTGCAGCTATTGCATGGTTACTCAGAATTCCAGGGAATACTCAAGTTGTCTTAGGAACTACCAATATCGACCGGATTTTAAATTATGCCAAAGCGAGCGATATTCAATTTACCCGTCAAGAATGGTATGAAATCTATCAGAGTGCAGGAAATAGACTGCCGTAAAATGCATAAAATAATAAAAGAACGCAAATCTATCAAGGGTTGGCGTTCTTTTATTATTTGAATAAACAATTTTTTTGGATTTTTATTTAATTTGCGCTTGTATAGAAATAGAATACTTGCTATAATTCTTGTTACGGAAATAGTTCTGAGAGGGACATTTCGAGCAAATATTTTTGAAAAATACTTATTGACATTCTGATTTATATCATGGTATTGTTAAGTAGTTGTCGGGAGCGCTATTTTAGCTCTCAAAACAAACAAAAATATTTCTTAAATTACTTGTTGACAAGACGTCAACTAGTAAGGTAAGATAGCCAAGTCGCTTCATTAAGGAAACAAGTATTCAACAAAGTGTTGAAAAACTTTTTAAAAGTTTCCCTTGACAATTCTTGAATGAAGATGATATGATATACGAGTTGCTGCAAGGTGACGAAATAGACCTTTGAAAACTGAACAAAGAAGACAAACCAAAAATTGTGTATGGAATC
>NZ_JVVG01000063.1:0-1477 GCF_001053265.1 Carnobacterium sp. 1290_CSPC | reverse complement strand
ATAAAAATAAACGAAAGTGGGACTACTTTTTTCGCAAAAGTAGTTTTGTCCCAGCCTCTTCTTTAGCACCATCACCAAAACATTCTTAGCTTTTAATTTCAATACTTCTATTTTATGGTCTACGCACGTGTTTCTTCTGCAGAATGTTTCGTTAATCTAGCACCCATACGGCCACCAAGTGATGAAACAATCGCCATGAGAATATGAGCAATGAATAATCCAAAGAGTGACCATGCGCTAACGGTTGAAGCTTCTTCTGCCGTTTGTTGCAACTCTTGAATAGCAGCATCAAGTTCTTCTGGCACTTGATTTAAAGCTTCTACTGCGCTATTTAAACCTTCTTGTGCCGTTTGATTCGCCTGTTCAATTCCCTCCACAATATTCTCGGCTGCTTCTTCTGCTTCCGGTCCAGTTAAGTCTGTATTTTCGGAAATGGAGTTAGAAATCGCTTCTTCATCTACTTCTTGACTCACATTTTCTACTCGTGCACTTAATTGGTCACCTAAATCCCTAAGAATTTGATCGGCATTATCAGGATTTGTAATCACTGCTTGCGCTGCTTCTTGAATATCTTTACGAGCATCATCTAATTGATCATTAAGGTAATCAGGTTGCAGTTCTTCAATACCTGTCCCTTCAAGTATCTCAACCGTTTGTTGTTCCATCTCTCCTTGATCGATATCCAAATTTTCTTGCAATGAATCAAATCCTTCAGTCACCACAGTTGTGGCGGCGTCCGCACCTGCACCTATCGCATCTCCGGCCACATTCGCGACGCCTCTGCTGGCGCTACCTGCTAGAGATAAAAGGGAAGAAAGAATCATCGAAACAAAAACGACTAACACAATTAAGTTCGATGCCCACGTGATAAAGCCGTGTAATAATCCTAAACGTCTCGAAGCCACGCCAGAAACAAAACCAGCACTAAAGAATGAAACGAGAGCCGTTACGACTGCCCATATAATGGCGGTTGTGCCTAAACCACTAAAAGGGTTATTGGATGTAAAATCTATAATACCCAGTCCTAGTGCAGAACCAATGCTTGAAAATACAATAAATAGAGCTAAGAACGTGACGACTCCTGCGATGATTGATCCCCAAGATAAATTGTATCCTGCTTCCTTGTCATCGTCCACGATATAGTGTGCAAATTTTTCTTTCATTTTCTTCCTCCTTAATTATCTTTTTACAAAATAAGTTTACCACTGAATAAATATAGTGTCTAATCAGACGATTTACCATGCTATCATTTATTTTAAAAGATAAACCAAAGCAAAAACTAATTTTATAAGTGATTTGGAATTCGTTTTTTTCAGCCATGAAGTTATTATATAGATTTCATTGTCTTGTACGCTTCAAGAAAATAGCAACTAGTGCCTATTTTTCTCTTTCTATGCCATAATTATCACTCTCCTTTAAATGAGATATTTTCAGTTTCTGTATCGTAATACACTAAAGCGAATGCTGGCTCATTAAA
>NZ_JVVG01000062.1:0-1681 GCF_001053265.1 Carnobacterium sp. 1290_CSPC | reverse complement strand
ATTTTTATAAAGATATAGAAAAATACACTCCCACTACTGAACAAAAAAGTTCATAGTTTTTGGGAGTGTATTTTTTTGAGAGACCTTTTGTCCCAGCCTCAATGGCGCCAGTTCTTGTCGTCAATGATGCCCACTTTTTTTCGTTAAGGAAGATACTTTGTCTATTGAGAAATCACGAGAAATTTATGTATCGTATATTAAATTTTTTTAGTAAATTATGAAGACTTTTATATATCGTAAATGCTTTATCTTTTAAATCTATTTGGAGAAAATATAACCAGTGATACTAAGGGATACAGCGATTAAAAGACGAGAAAATACTGTGTATTTATGCGGGTAAGACGAGAAAATACTGTGTATTAAACGAACTGCATTAATTTTTTTCGTCCTTTGGTGTATACCAAAAAATAGAGAAATCTCCCCCCCCCGTCCGAATACCCATTTTATAAAGAGCATACTCTATACGCTTATTTTTTTTTCAAGAACTCAAAAAAGCGGAAAATCCCAGATTTAAAAATCTGAGTTTCCGCTATAGACATATTCATCCATTCGCTGAAGAAGACGCTGGTCAACAAGACCAACACTACGCCAACTGCAATCACGATATTTTGTTTCATATTATTTGCGGTGGCTTTTACTAATCCTAATGCGTGAGGCAAGTTGCTGAAGTTCGAGTTCATTAAAACGACATCAGATGTTTCAATTGCTACGTCCGTTCCGCTTCCCATTGCGATGCCAATGTCTGCTAAAGCTAAGGACGGACTATCGTTAACGCCATCTCCAACAAAGGCTACAATTAGACCACGTTGTTGAAGTTTTCCGATATAAGCCGATTTGTCTTCCGGCAACATGTGGCCACTTTAACTGGGGTGACAAGAGGCGACTGGGTGGTTTGGAGGGTGGCAAGCCCTCCGAGGTCTTTTTTCTATTATTTTCTTAATTATAATTCGAGCTCCATCATAAATCCGTCATTTGATTCTATAAATCCATTTTTTTTATAGAATTTTACTGCTGATTTTCCACCGGTAATTAGAAAAATTCTATGTATTTCATTATTTTTCATTAAATTAGAAACGGAATTTATTAATTGTTTTCCAATACCAGAACCTTGGTGGCTAGGAATGACGTTAAATTCGTCAATACAGAATTGATCCATATTACTAAAATAATAGTCAATTCTGCCTATACACATTGCCAATATTTTATCGTTATTTTCGATAACGTATCCTCTAGAATTGAATCCACTCATTGTTGCTTTAATTCTAAGTAGAGCTTCTTCTTTAGTCCATTTATTATGCCATGGTGCTCCTGCATAAGCTGCGACTAAATTTTCAGCGCAATTATTATAATCTTCACTTGTAATTTCTCTAAATTTCATAGATAAAGGCTCCAATCTTTTTAGCATATTATACACAAGTTTTGGTTTTGAGATTCTTTTAGGGTCTTTTTTATAAAATGTGGAGGAGTGAAAAAAATGGTGTCCACTATAAGTCGAAGGGGGTTTTTATTTTAGTTTGAGGTTTACACGCCTACTATTTTGGTAGGGCAGCAAATCGTCAAACAGGTATCAGCTAATTGACCCGATGGGGTCACTGACACTCGGCTTGAAAAAGCCGAATTGAGCCGTCTGCAAGACCCCTCGGCGAGCCCACCTTTACGAAGTAAAGTATAGTGGGTTATA
>NZ_JVVG01000061.1:0-5476 GCF_001053265.1 Carnobacterium sp. 1290_CSPC | reverse complement strand
CAAAAATAGTGTCAATGAGATTCAATATGAATTCTCACCAACACTATTTATTATAGAACCCTTTTTTTCGTAAAAACCTTGTAGGGAAGGCGATAAACGGAGCTTATATTACAAATGTGAAACATTTCACTTGTAAATCACCCTAGCTAGCAATTATAATTTAACCATGCCTAGCTTTACTTGCATCCGGTTTATACTAGGTGTGTCGTTTGTTGTTGGGATGCACGAAAAAATGGGTTAGCCAGGTCTATAAAGCTAACCGCGAATACTTTTTGTCTCAGCTCTCTAAGCGTGCACTTAGGGAGCTTTTTAATTTAGGTGATTATTTGCTTAAGTACTGTTTCATCAATAGACTGGCACTAGCCAACTGTGCAAGGATACAGATGATAAGGACAACCGCTAAAGAAACGTAGTTAAACTGATTTTCTATTAAAATCGCTACATAACTCCAAATGAATACTAATGGAAAGGCAATGTCTTTGTATCTAAAGGCGATGTAACCCATTAATAGACTAGCTACTACTAGCATGATATTGGTCCAAGATAACTCAGAAAGTCCAATGAAAGAATTAATGCCGGCACCGATAAACCAGGTGAAGATATTGACAATTGTTGCAACAGTTACCCAAGCAAAGTAAATAGAGAATGGTAAACGATCAAGCCAGTTTTGGCTATCTATATCTGATAATCTTATATAAATGGTGACTAAGTTGATAAGTAATAAAGCGATAATGATAGTAGAAGCAAGCAACCATTCTTGGGTAAAGGCAATAATCCAAAAACCGTTCAGTAAGAAATTGATAACAGGTAGAAAACTTAATCTATCTACTACTGGTTGCGCTTGTTGTCGATTAAAGAATAAACGAATGATCCAAATAAAAGTGAATATGTATATGATTCCCCAAATGGAGAAAGCGTAGCCGGCAGGTTGAATGAGTGCAGGGTCTTGATTTGCGACAATCCCAACATTGGTGGCAGACCAGTAATTTAGAAAAATCATTACAGCAAATGCGATGAGATAAATTACGGGCCATTGGGTATATTTTTTCATGAATATCTTCCTTTCAATTTAGTTTCTATAGTAATTTTGCAACAATTGATGATGAGGAGGGTTTTATACCATCATCCAACATGACTTCATCGGCAGTAATTTTTTATGAGGAGAGTATGATCGCTACACCGGTACCTGGAGGGCTGCTTGACCCAGCAAAGTATAAATTGTTGCCCTTTTTTTTGCTTTAAAGGTAGCCTAAAGTGATTACTCTGCCCCAAAGAAGATCCTAAGCCAAAAGTCGCTCCATGGTATACATTAAATTTACTTTTGAAATCTTCCGGTGTGTAGCGTGTTTTCCTTCAATTATAATTTCTGAAACTCCTGAAGATATCATCATCCTTTTTGGATTGGGGCATCTTACCAACTGGTTAATCATTTTTTTCGTGGATATCTACTTAATGGCTTGCATATTGTAATTGGCTAGCGGATATACCGTCAATATCTGCCCCAACTACGATTACATGTTTTATCATCTTTCTATCACAAGTGGCTATTTGAATGGCTTGAAGTAAATACTGTCAGCTAAATATGGATTTGGGTACTTTTTCAGTAATTGATTCAAGTATCGACGGAATTGTGTAATCGATATTTCTTGGTTTTGTAGTCTTTCTTGATTACGTTTAAACTTACCACGCTCAGTATCGGTGGCTTGGTTTTTAAAGTATCCCCAAATATGTTGTCCAGCATTTATTTCATTACCGATATCTTCTGGTAAGTTTTCAGCAGTTTCAAGATATTGGATAAAGGCTTCAAAATCAGTGTGCTCTTTATCTTTTAAAAGGTTTCTTATTGCTTGATAAATATTTAAAGACTTTGCCATCACGGCATATTTATAACGAGCCCATAACTTTTCGGCAGCCCCAATATCTTGGTCAAGATATAATTGGATTTTTTCTGCAGACCGATTTTTATCTTTTACTTCTAACATGATATCAATAGGGCCACTTAATTCATTTTCAATGAAATGGATAAATGGGTCAAGTGCGGTCGTTCTAGTATGCGCACCCGGTTTTTTACCTAGTGCTTGTTGGCTATAGTGTATAGCCTGTCTACCATCATTAGTAGTCCAAGTTTGACCGGCTAATTCAATATAGGTTTTCATGCTACGGCTATTTTCGGGTTTTAATATATTGAAATGTAGGTTATCAAATACAACAGGTAAGTGAGTGAGTTGACTAATATACAAGACATCTTCAATATTAAATAAGCGTTCATCATTTTCGATGATTAAATGACGACGAATCTTACTAGAAAGGCTATTAGCTACTTGAATAAACCGTTGAATTGCGGCGTCTTTATCGCCATACATACCACCAATATGAATCACCATTTTATTACTTTGATCACCGCCCAATAACGCCAACAAATCGGCATGATAATCCAAATCAGCAATTGCGCGTTCTACTACATCCTCCTTTGGTGAATTTAGCACAGTATATTGACCAGGGTGAAAGGATATGCGGATGTCTAAATTCTTTATGAGCTTCTTTAGTGCATCGAATTCATCTTGAAAATATACCTGCCAGTCTAAATTAACATCATCTTTAGCCTTAGTTGCAAAAGGAATTAAATCACTTGATAACCGTAACATTTGAATGTTGTGGTCTGCAGTGTAAATCAACATTTGCTTAAGTGTTTCTAAATTCCAGCTAATTAACTCAATCCATTTTTCATTAGTTAAATTAGCAAAACGACAAGTTTTAAACCCTCGATCTAAGTCTAGGTTCAAGCAGGCGTAACCAACCTTTATTGTTGAATTCATCATATGACCTTCTTTCTCATAATGTCCTGATAGTTTGGTGAGCTTGTTGAATTAATTGTGCTCTTTTTAATTTGCTAGTGTACTGGCGCTTAGGGAAACAATTGTAGCAATCTTCTTGAATAACTGTTTCAATACTTTGGCAAATAGTAGCTGATGCCACAAGTTGTATACGAGCTTTCGGGTGAAATGCTTCGATATGGTTATGAATTTTTTCATATCGCTCGCTTTTTAAAAATCATAAACTTATCAATCGATAAGTTTCGTTTAGTATAAAGCTAATAAAAGTAATTAACAATACCCGTTTAAGTATTTTTGCCTTATAATGAAATGGAATATTTAAAAGGAATGGCTTCATTATCAGAAAAAAATCCGACAACCAGGCAAAGAATTACAACAGTTGTACACGAAAACTTTATGTCAATTGGGTATGAGAAGACCTCCACACGCATGATTGCTGAAGAGGGTGGAACAACTCAACCAAATCTATATTATCATTAGAAGTCGATCCTAACTCAATTGCTAGTGATTATTTTATAACGATTGCGCCTTATATTTTCCCGGATGCGGAGAAATATCATTTAGTGAATTTTAGTGAAGTCATTCATCTATTCCTACACGGTGTATTAAAGCAAGTATCAATAAGGAGATGTGCGGCTATGTTTGAACAATTTGCTTTTTATTTTCCATTTAAGGATGTGGATAAACAAATCCACTTGTATTTACCAGATCGTCTATCAGAAAGTAAAGAACGCTATCCTGTTCTTTACATGTTTGATGGGCATAACTTATTCTTTGACGAGATGGCGACTTATGGAAGGTCTTGGGATTTATTGGATTTTCTGGGTACCTACAATAAAGAGCTGATTGTTGTAGGGATTGAGTGCAGCCATGAAGACGGTGAGCGTCTCCGTGAATATTGTCCCTATTCAGTAGATACAGCGCATTTTGGTCAAATTGATGGTTATGGAGATTATTTTATGGATTGGCTAGTTAATGACCTAAAACCATTTATTGATGATAACTATCCAACCATTGCGGGGCGTGAGGGCACAGCAATTGCCGGTTCTTCTATGGGTGGCTTGATGGCTTATTATGCTGCAGTTGTTTATAACCAAACTTTTTCTAAAGCTGCCGCGTTATCACCAGCTTTTGGTTTTTGTTTTGATGAATTAGTGGCTGAATTGGCACGCCAATCTATCGACCAAGATACCCGACTATACTTGTCCTTTGGTGACCAAGAAGTGAATCAAGATCGCTTAGAGCAAGCTGGTTATCTTGAGCAAGCCTTCTTAGATCGTGGTGGTGAAACTTATATGCACTTAGAAGCAGGTGGTGACCACTCAGAAGCTACATGGGCAGCACAAAACCACCTATACATGGACTTCTTATGGCATTAAATCATCTTTTTAAGTTACATGTAAAAAAAGAGGCTGGGACAAAAAGGGCTTAGTTAACTAAATAAAGAGAGGAAAAAGATTTCACTTTGAAATCTTTTTCCTCTCTTTTAATTTATCAGTCTCTTTTGGACTTTTATGATGTTATTAGCCATTAATACTAGACCAATATCTGTTTTTACTTTATCTTTTCCTCTTAAATGAGTCCTTCGGAATCCTAAGTTTTGTTTAATCTGTCCGAAGACCGGCTCAACATCAATTTTTCTACATGCGAAAAGAGCTGAGCTATCTTCAGATAATAGCTTAGCTGATTCATTTTCTTTTAAATACTGATATTTTCTATTAAAAGAAAATGACTTTTGTGGTGCAGTTTCTCTATTAACTGGATAATACATTTCTTTTTCTAAGCGATATCCAGTTGTTGTTTTTGGATGATAAAAATGATACTGTGTGCCATCAGGGTGAATAAAGATTTGATTTTCCGCATCATAGTCCCAATTATTTAAATTCTTACTTGATTTTTGAAATTTCTTCGTCTGTTCCTTATCAAACATATTGTATTTGATGAGATGATCAATCCCTAGATTGTCCAACGTTTCTAAGTTTTCTTGGCTTCCATATCCAGCATCAGCTACGACGATTTTATGTAAAGTAGGCATACTTTCAATAAATGGTAATAGTGTACGTGTATCCGTAGGATTTGGAAAAATATTATAGGCTATAACAAATTGATTTTCAGTTGCTATTTGAAGATTATAACCTGGTTTAAGTTGACCATTTAACATCGGATCTTCTTTCATTCGCATGAACGTTGCATCTGTATCTGTTTTTGAAAAACTATTTCTACCTTCAAATGTTCTATAATAATTTTCATACTTTATCTCACGCTGTAAAAAATCATCTTTCACTTTTCGTAAGTATTTTTTCAATTTTCTTCGTTTCTGCTTTCTTGGATCTGCACCTTTTTTTGGCGTACTTTCAATTTCTTCATTTACCTCAGCTACAGCTTCCTCAAGGAAGTCTTTTAGTATTTCAACATCATTTAAAGACATTGAATCAATTTCATCTTTGATAATCTCTTTTTCTACAGTAGGTAATATTTCGTTTCTATAATATGCCATTTCTTTAGCTTTTAATGATACCCTGAATAATTCATAGTTTTTCTTTTAACGCTATCTAATGTTGATTTAACAAACTTTAACTCCGTCTTGTCCATCACCCATTAGGTGATGAAAAAAGAACCCCTTTCTGATATGGTTAATTCAC
>NZ_JVVG01000060.1:0-13586 GCF_001053265.1 Carnobacterium sp. 1290_CSPC | reverse complement strand
AAGATCGTCACATCCGAGGAGGCTCATTGTCAAGGACAATCGGAATAGCATACGGAAAGAGGTTCTGCACCTTATAAAATTTGTCAAAAAAACTGTTGCCATTTCAACATAAAAACTTCCACTAATATTAAAAGGAGTAAACTTAACTTTAAGATTAAGTGACTCCTTTTTATTATGCAAACAGGGGTATGTCTGTGGGAACTAGTCAATAAGAGTAAGGGTGTTTGGTTGGATAGGGAAATTATCAAACTTATGAAGGAAGTAGTCAGCGCGTGAGTACAGGTCTACTTACCATTACTTTTAGAGCTTTTATATAAGCTTGAATTCATAGCCTACATTGATCGTTTTGAACATGTAGGCTTATGTTTGTTTTATATTCCTTATGTGACTTTAGCAGTTATGACGGTATCGGTAATCGTTGTTTACCTAGTTGAATTTCTTTTATCCTAAATTAAAAGACTCAGTATGTAAGCTTTTCGCTGACTTACTGAGTCTTTTGCTTTATTTAAAAATAGTGACTAAAGCTTGAATAGCTTGGTCAATTTCATCAAGCTCTAGCCCAGCATAACCTAAAATGTAACTTTGGTCGAACTGGCTGTTTAATTTAGCGTAGTGGTTGACCGGTTGCAAGCGGATCTTATTTTCAGCTAGCCTAGCTTGAATCACGTCAGTCGGTGGAATCTCACCCTCAATGTTAATAATAAAGAAAAGTCCAGCCCCTGCTTCCTTAATGGTTAGGGGTAGTTGGGTTTGGTGAAGCGCTGCTAGAACCGCTTTTTCCTTACGACGGTAATTAGTCCGCAGGCTATTAATATATTTAGGGAAATGGGCAGAATTGAGAAAATCAGTCATTAAATATTGCTCAAAGCTGGAAATACCACTGGTTTTTAATTTAGCTTGATGGAATTTATTCATTAATTGATCGGGTAAAACTAAATAAGACATCTTAAAAATTGACCCCATACTTTGACGAAAGGCCCCTAATAAAATGACACGCTCTTGGTCGTCTAGACTAGTCAAAGCAGGAACAGGACGGCCCTTAAGGCGGAACTCATTATAGTAGTCATTTTCAATAATATAACGGTTTTCTGCCTGATAGGCCCATTTTAATAAACGCTGACGTCGACGCATCCCCATGATAATGCCGGTGGGAAACTGATGGTTAGGAGTAGTAATCACGATGTTAGCTGATGTAGTCTCCAAATCTTTAACTGAGAAACCATATTTATCAATTGGAATTCGAATCGTCTTTTGCTGATAGTCTGTAAAGACATCTAAATTTTTATAATAGCCAGGATCTTCTAAGGCATAGATTGAATCGCCTAATAAGGCAAATAGCGTCTGTAAGCTAGCCTTATGACCACCTGTAATGATGATATTGTCAGCTGAAGTCATCACTCCCCGGTATTTACGTAAATAATTAGCAATAGCCAATCGTAAAGGGAGCGCACCCAAGTCTTCTTTTAAATTACAATTAACCATGCTTCTTGCTAGAGCGTCGGGTGCATACTGCAATAATTGTTTGGGTTTTAAAGTAGTCATATCACGGTTGGCAAAGTGAAAATCATAAGTATATTGGCTGGCTTCACTTATTTTAGCATGCTCATGTTTTAGTGGCTTTGTCTCAATTTCCTCAGAGGGCAACATATCAATTGCAAGTAAATCCACAAAATAGCCAGATCTTTCCCTCGGCACTATATAGCCTTCATCAGTCAGTTGGTCATAAGCGTTAATGACCGTATTAAGACTGACTTTTAAATGATCTGCCAAGGCCCGCCGTGAGGGTAATTGGTCACCACTTTTTAAATGTCCTTGGGCAATTTGCCGGATGACTTCATCAACTATTTGTAAGTAGAGGTGTTGGTCTTCGTTAAAGTTCACCGTAAACATGTTTTCTCTCCCCTCGTATTATTCATTTTATTCATTATACATAAAAAACTATCTGGACCCATAAAAATATCCATTTTTGCATCTTAAGAAACATCCAAAAGACTGTTAAAGTGAAGACATTATTTATAAAGGAGCAATCAAAATGAAACGATCAATTGAAGAAGTACATAAACAATTAGCTGGTGGCGTAATCATGGACGTGGTAAATGTGGAGCAAGCTAAAATTGCTGAAGCAGCTGGTGCCGTAGCGATCATGGCTTTAGAAAGAGTTCCTGCAGACATTCGAGCTGCTGGTGGTGTTAGTCGGATGAGTGACCCTCAAATGATAAAAGAAATTCAAGCAGCAGTTTCTATACCAGTCATGGCGAAAGTAAGAATTGGTCACTTTGTCGAAGCTCAAATCTTAGAAAGTTTACAAATTGACTATATTGATGAGTCAGAAGTCTTATCAGTAGCTGATCATGTTTATCATATTGATAAACAACAATTTGAAACTCCTTTCGTTTGTGGCGCTAGAGATTTAGGTGAAGCTTTACGCCGTATTCAAGAAGGGGCTAAAATGATTCGTACTAAAGGTGAAGCAGGAACGGGGGATGTCAGTCAAGCGGTTACCCACTTAAGAAAAATCCATGAACAAATCCGCTATGTGGCTTCGTTACAAGATGATGAGCTCTTTAACCAAGCTAAGGAATTAGGCGTCTCTTATGATTTATTAAAGCGGGTACATGATACTGGTAAATTACCTGTGTTGAACTTTTCAGCTGGCGGGGTGGCAACACCTGCTGATGCGGCTTTAATGGTGCAATTAGGTGCTGAAGGCGTTTTTGTTGGTTCAGGTATTTTCAAATCAGGTAATCCAGAAAAACGTGCCAAATCCATAGTTGAAGCAGTAGCCAATTACAAAAATGCTGCCAAATTAGTCGAAATCTCAACTGATTTAGGCGAAGCGATGGTAGGTATTAATGAAGACGAAATTAAAGTCATCATGTCTAACCGTTAATCATTAAAAACGAGTATTTAAAAAGTCAGTGGGTTTATTCTACTGACTTTTTTATTTTGTGCTAGGCCGTCTGGGAGCTCTTCTTCCGAGGGGGGTTATCGAGGAGTTACTTAATACCACTCTGCTGTATCTAAATATAAACGCTCAATAAAAGCAAAAAAGTTCATTAAAAATCTTTATTTTAATCACAGTATAAATCTTCTTGCTTGGTCTCATCATTATCTTAATCTTTTTTTCAGCGCGTAACACTTTGGCCTCATAGTCATAAAATCACTGTGGAGAATGAAAAAGAAACAATTATTAAATATGATATTAATGCTAAAATAGTAAGGAATAAAGTTTACGTTAATGAACTATTAAAAGAAATCATTAGAGTTAGCTTTTCACAAAGTTATTTTATTGAATCGATAACATAGGATATTAAAACCACACTTTAATCAATAAATAGCTTAATCACATTCCACGTGGAGTGTGTAGTGTTGATGACAAGGTAGAAAATTTAATTAAAGTGGGGTTGCGGGGATTAATAATTCAATCAACACAACCTTAGAGGTGGTTTTGAAGTATGTGAGAACATATCGATTTACTCATAGTTGTATTGACGGAAAAGATACTGAAGATTAGGCTGAGTTGATAGAAATGTTGAAAATCTCTTTAGGAGGGGAAACTATGATTTGGATGATTCCTGCAAACGGAAAAATGTATGATCATGCATCTGCTTTTCAAAATTGGGGTTTTATTGATTGGAGACAGGATCTGAAATTTAATGTTGGTGACATAGTATTTATTTATTGCACTAGGCCATTTAAAAAAGTAATGTTTAAAACAATAGTAGATAAAGAATCTTTGTCAAGTGAGGAAATTGTAAACGACGAAGAGTATTGGTTTAAAAAGGAAGAATACTTAAAATCATTAGGTGGCAAGTATGCTCGATTAAGATTAGTGGCTCAGGTTGACTCAGAAGAATTAACATTGGTAAAACTAAAGATGCATGGACTAAATGCTGCTCCTCAAAAAGGTGTGAAAGTATCTGCTGAATTAGCAACATATATGGACAAATATATGAATGATTACTATTCAGTAAACATTTTCCCTGAATCCGATGATACAGAAAACGCATTAGAAGGCGCCGTACATGCGGTATTGGTAAACAAGTATGAGCGAAGTTCTGTAGCGCGTCAAAAGTGTATTCAATATTATGGATGTAAGTGTTTGGTCTGTGAGTTTGAATTTGAAAAGGTATATGGTGAACTAGGCAAAAACTTTATTCAAGTTCACCACCTAATACCATTGAACGAAATTGGAGAAGAATATAACGTTGACTATAAAAACGACTTGATTCCGGTTTGTCCCAATTGCCATGCTATGTTACATCGTGAAATTGATGGAGAACGATATTCATGGCAAGAACTTAGAAATAAACTAAAGAAATGAGGGGACATATTCCCACAGAGTAAAAAAACATCATCGATATATTTCCACAAACAATCTAATACTAAAAATGGTGGTATGACGTTCCTTTTATCGTCTTAAGCTGAAAAGTTATATCAATTAGCGATTGATGCAGCTGATTTAATAGGTGAAGAAACAGTCGTAGATGGCTACTGTGGTATTGGTACAATTACCTTGGCATTAGCTAACAAAGCCAAACAAGTATACGGGGTAGAAGTGGTAGGCGGCGCTGTAAAAATGGCCAAAAATAATGCAGCTAAAAACTATATTGATAACGTCCATTTTGAAACAGGACAAGCTGAAACAGTTATGGGTGAATGGGTAAAAGCGGGTATTTAACCGGATGTCGTCGTGGTGACCCACCACGTAAAGGCTTAGACGATAGTTTTATTGAATCTACTATTGAAGCGAATCCAGAAAAAATTGTCTATGTATCATGTAATCCAACAACCATGGCACGAGACATCGCAAAATTCGTCGAAGCAGGCTATGACTTTGAACAAGTACAACCATTAGATATGTTCCCACAAACATGGCATGTTGAGGCAACCTGTCGCCTTACTAAACTAGAAAAATAGAAAGAATTAAAATTTTGGGTCGTTGATGCTAGCTTCGTCAATATCAACTGATTGGCTATGATACGATTTTAAGACGAAGATATAATGATCTCATATATATTTTAGTTATAGAGGTGGGCTAGGAAATGATAGAGTTAAAAGATATTGATACATCAGTTGCTGAACATAATATAGTTCAACTTTTTAAAAAAAATGAAACCTATTTCTTAAACGGAGAGTGGGGATCTGGTAAAACAGTATTTTTAGAAAAAGTATATAAAGAAATTTTACCAACTAAACCTACAATATTGAGACTATGGGAATTAAAAGATGAGCGCACCGTTATCGAAATTGCTTTTTCGCAACTTCATCGGCGCATATATTGGAGTCTGAAAGTTATTGTAGTTCTTGCAGTTGTAATTTCTATCTTAATGTCTCCACTTATAAATCTTGGGTTAAGTCAGTACTTCCAAAAATTTGCTAATATTGCTGTAATTATTTCATTAGTGGTGACTGTTTGGCAGTTTTTTAAGTATAAGTCAGATAATTTTTATTACTATATATTTAGTAAATTTCCAATTAAAAATAAAATTTTGGTTGTGGATGATTTTGATAGAATATCTTCTCAAAAGCAAGAAGAGTTATTTAGACTATTTAATATTTTAAAAGATAAGTTACCGATTATCTTTGTTGGAGATTTTTCAAAAGTTAGTCAATCTGAAGGGGAGTATTTAAAAAAAATTATAGATAAACGAATTGAGCTCCCAATAGTTTTACACCCAAAATATATTTGGCATACCTACTTCGATGATTTATCCCAACATTTAGAATATCCCTTATCATCGGAATTTATAAATATATTTATAGCAGAAAAGCGCAATCTTAGAGATCGAAAACAATTTAACGAATTGTTAAATCAGGAATTATCGATTCATGGAAAATTATATCATGTTCAGATTGAACAACAACTTACTTTAATATATCTATATTTATTTTATCCGGATAAATATCAAGTGCTTCGTAACGGTGGAATGCTTGAACATTCAGAAAGCTATCAAAAATACTTAAACGAGAAGAAAGAAAAGAATCAAGCCTGGGCACCTGAGCCAGAAAAAACTGTAGATGATTTATTTATTCTATTATTGGCCGATAATGATCAATATCCATCATCATTCATAAAAAACCGAGAAACTTATCTTTTGTATGAGGCAGTTTCAAATCTGAGTACGAAAGAAGCAAATCAAATTTTAAAGAATGAAGAACTACTAAATCAAATGTTTTTAGGTGAGGATGCTAATTTTAATGACTTTTATCTATTTATTACATCAAATTATGCAGATTTTGATAATGAGAAACAGTCATATCTAGTTCGTTTAGCTTTAAAGTTTGTAGAAAAGAATAAGAAAAATAGATTGATTGAGTATGTTATTACTCAAAAAAGTTATGATATAATACCGCCTAAAATTTTTATAGGAAGTAGTAATGGAGTAACGGAGTGGAGTATTCCTGATGAATGGGGAGATAAGTCTGAGGAAGAGGTTAAAGAAATGTTATTGAGTGAGTGGGAAAAGATACTCAATAATTCTCAATTTGATTTTTCTCAGAAACTTTACTTTTTTGAAAAATACCTTCATATTAGTTTTGATAAATTGGGATTAAGATACTCAGAACTTAATCTAAACTCAAATGAATATCTACAAGGAAAGCGTAAAGATTTTTATTTTCTTGCTTATTTATCAATAAAAGACATGTGGTGTAATCCAACTAAATGGGGTAAAGAGATATGGGAAGCCATGGAAAAATTATCAGATACTGAATATCTATCCGTACTAACTGCAAATAATTTTATTAAACTTGATAAACTCAGTTTCGATTTTGATGATATAACAATGGATAAGGTTTATAATTTAAATAATAAAAACGAATATGAAGAAGTTATTCAAACATATGTAAAACCCGAACTAGATAGACTAAGTAAAAAAGGATATAAGTTTAACTTTCAAAAATAAAAATAGGTAGGTATAAAATTAATGATAAAAAATAATTCAAGTAAAGTGAATATTAATATATATATCGACTTTAAATAGGTGATATATGGGCACTCTTTATGATTTCGGTAAAACCTATCAAAAGGATTACTGTATATAATGAGGACGATTAAAAAAATAATATAAGGGATATAAATGTTAAGTTCAACCTCAATTTAGTATATGATGGGAGACACTATGTATGGAAAATCTAAGCAAGATAATTTCCAATGATACAGTCCAAATAATTGTGAAAAAGTAAAAAAGCCATGTAGTGGCCTTCATAATGCTATGACAGATGACCTTGAAGATAGCGAAAGTTTTAACTTATCCAACGAAGATGTTCACCCACACGAAATGGTTGAGGCAATAGTTAATGAACGAAATAACGAAGTAAAAGTTGAATTACTAAATAAAATTCGAGAAACAGATCCTTATTTTTTTTGAAACATTAGTTGTGAAATTATTAGATACTACGGGTTATAGTGGCAGACATGGTAGCATGAAGGTAATAACCAGTCAAATGATGGTGGCATTGATGGTATTATTAATCAAGATCTTTTAGGCACGAGGACTGTTTATTTACAGGTAAAAAGATATGCAGAGCAAAATGTAGTAGGGAGACCAGCTGTTCAAGGTTTCTATGGGGCACTAGCTGGTGTTAATGCTGATCGTGGTGTATTTATTACGACCTCAAGTTTTTCAAAAGGTGCGATAGAGTTTGCAAAAAATCAAGGTATTGTATTAATTGACGGGATACAGTTAACAGAATTAATGATTGAATATAAAGTTGGGGTGGAATTAGCACAAGAATATGTTGTATATCAGATTAATTATGATGAGTTTAAAACTGGAGAATGAGGCATTCTAAAAGTGTTGAAATACACTTTTTTAATAGTTTAACCATGATATATGTTTAGGAAGCCATGATAACATAGAATAATTAGAACATAGCGATACTAGTAGATATAGATTGTAAAGGTGTTGCACGTGTACATGATACTCGAAGCTTTTACTGCTTAATTGACTTTTTTCGCAATAGTTCAATAAAGAATACTTCAGTATTTTTGCGGGTGACACTAGTTTTGACGATTATTTTATGTTTAATTGTGAGGAACGTTTACATGACATTTGTTTATGGAATATATCACATATGTTATAATGGAGAAAACTGTCAGGGGGTATTTCCATGAAATGGCAAGGGCGCAAACGTAGTGGTAATGTAAAAGACTTGCGTGGTCGAAACACCGGAAGTGGTGGATTAGGTGGTTTGGGGCAAGGGCGATCCGGAGGTAGAATACCTATTCAGCTTCCAGGTGGTCGCGGGACTTCAACTGGGGGCAGAAGCTTAGGTTGCGGTTCGATTATCTTAATGCTGATTATATTCTTTGTATTTGGTGGGACATCTTTATTAGGTGGCAACCAATCTAGTTCAAGTAATAATCAAACAAACGATCAAACCAGTCAGGTAGATGTCCAATTACCAGGACAGATGGAATCGAATACACAAATTCAAGCAAATCCTAATAGTCAGGTCAGTTTACCAGAGACTGGATCCACAGATAGTGACACAGTTACTGAAGATGAGTTGGCTGAATTTGTTTCTGTTATCCTTTATGATACCGAAGAATATTGGACACAAGCATTTTCTGAAGCTGGCTATACTTATAAGGCGCCAGATTTGGTCATCTTTGAGGATGCTGTGAATTCATCTTGTGGGTATAATACATCTGAAGTTGGACCTTTCTATTGCCCAACGGATGAAACTATTTATATCGACTTAGATTTCTATAATCAACTTGTTAAAAATTATGGAGGCGGTGGTGATTTTGCTATGGCCTATGTGATTGCCCATGAAGTAGGGCACCATGTTCAACAGCAACTTGGCCTTTCCGATCAGGTTCGACAAATTCAGTCTGAAGTTGGTCAAACTGAACAAAATCAATGGACTGTACGGATGGAATTACAAGCGGACTATCTTGCTGGTGTATGGGCACATAACGTCGTTGAGAATGATTGGATGGAAGCAGGGGACCTTGAAGAAGGATTAAACGCAGCTTATCACATTGGTGATGACGTCTTGCAAGAAAAAGCTTATGGCCGTACGATGCCCGACTCTTTCACCCATGGTACTGCTGAGCAACGGCAAAAATGGTTTAAGAAAGGGTTAGAAGCAGGCGACTTGTCACAATGGGATACCTACAATATAAGCTACGATAGCTTATAGATTTGACATGATATTCCTAGCGTTTCAATGATCGATGGATAAAATGGATTTATCTTGACTGTTCCTTAAACAAAAATGAACAGTACGGAATTAAAAAATAAATAATAGATAAGGGCCTCCTAAAGTTAGTTTTGTCTGCTAGCTTCAGGGGGCCCGTATAGTTTAACAACAAATGTATATTTTTCATGAACTCTCTAGCACGCAGGCAACTTTAGGGCTGATTGGATAAGGAAAATAAATATTAAATTCAATAAATAGTAAAAATTAAAGATATAAAAAACTAAGCAATCAAATGATTACTTGGAAATTTTCTCATCAGCCTGATTTGACGAAAAGCTCATTAAAGGTAGGTATTAAAGCAATTGTTTTAGGTCTGATACGGTGACTTGTAATACTTTACGGATGAAAGGATATTTTTCTTTCATTTCGTCAAAGTATGGGCCTTCTGTTAGAAATTCGCCTTTACCATTAATGCGGAAGCCGGTTCCTTGGTAGTTGTTAAATCCTTCTACTTGGCGGGCTGCTAAGGTTAAAATTAACTGATCATTTACTGCAAGGTCTTCTTCAGTTGATGTCATACCTGCTGCTGGGATTAGAATAATATCCTCTTCTTTAGTGACTAAGTAGGAGTTCCACGTGCATGTAACATGTGGGTCAGTGTTTCCCCAAGAGGTGATAGAAACGGCACCTTCATAATTTAATACATCATAAAATTTTTCAGTAAACATAGTCATGATCTCCTTATCATTCAATTATATTATCTCGTTATTATACCACCTTACTCAGGACTACTGTCTTAAACTTTATGTAAGCATTTTAGACAAATGAAGATTATTTTCAATAAAGAACCCCTACTAGTGACCGTTATGGCTAGCTAGTAGGGTCTTTTGATTTTTTTATAAAGAATGGTTAATTGAACGATATGAAATTATTGAAGTAATTCTTTAAAGGCGTCCACAAGCGGTGTTAATGGCTTGCCTAATACCTTTTCGAAGTCGTCTGATTGTACATCTAATACACCATTTTTGATGTCTCCTTGAATCGCTAGGAAGAAGCCTGCTACTGGTTCTGGTAATTGATTGTCAGTTAAATTTTTAACGAATGCTTCGTCGTTAGTTTCTAGAGGGGCAATTTCTTTACCTGTTGCTTCTGCTAGTGCTTTAGTTAAAGTTGCGTAGTCTACTGGTTTACCAGATAGTTCTAGGATTTCAGGGAACGTTTTTTCGCCAGCTAAAACGATCGCAGCTGCTTCAGCGTATTCGCGGCGTAATGCCCAACCAGCTTTACCATTTTCAGCGGTGTATAATAGTTTGCCACTGTTTAAAGCTGCACCTACTAGCGGTAGTTCATTTTCCAAGTACCAGTTATTTCTTAAAATTGTAAAAGGAATGCCGGATGCTTTGATGGCTTTTTCGGTATAACGGTGGTCAGTTGCTAGGTCGGCAGAAGATTGGTCTGCATTGGCAAAGCTTGTATAGGTGATAAAGCTAACGCCAGCTTCTTTGGCTGCATCAATTGCATTTTGATGTTCTTCTTGACGAGTGCCAGGTGCTGATGAAACTAGTAATAAGCGGTCAATACCTGTGAAGGCAGCTTTTAAAGATGCTTTATCTAAGTAATCGCCGATGTGTACTGTATAGCCAGCTTCAGCAAGTGGTGCAGCTTTTTCTTCGCTACGTGCTAAGATGTGGATATCTGATATGGGAACTAATGTATTTAATTTGTCTAATGCGTGGCCACCAAAGGCACCTGTTGCGCCAGTTACTAAATATTTCATGAATAAACACTCCTTTTTCTAACCTGTAATAAATAAAGTTACAGGTTAATCGTAGTGTATGTGCTATAATAAGTCAAGAGAAAAGGGGGGGATATTCAGATGAAATATTCAGTAAAGTTTAGTGATGCTATTCATATTTTAGTTTATATCGAGATGCTTCAAGGTACAGACTTATCAAGTGAAGTGATTGCCAAAAGTGTGAATGCTAATCCCGTTTCTGTTAGACGCATTATGAGTAGCCTAAAAAAGGCCGACCTAATTACTAGCCAGTCTGGTAAGGCAAATCCAAAGTTAGGCAGAGATCCCGAAAATATTTCTTTTTATGATATTTATCAAGCTATCGATGAAGAACAGCAAATATTCCGTGTAGATGAGAAAACAGCACCTGCCTGTATCGTAGGCGGTAATATCCAGGGTGTTTTAGCGGAAAAATATAATCAATTGCAACGTAGCGTCGAATTGGAGATGCAACAAATCAACTTAGGAGATATTATCCATTCCGTCTCTCAAAGTGCCAATCAATCTGAATTGAACGACGAAGAAACCAAGCAAATACTCCAACGATTTTTATAAAAATAAGCTAAGTCGATAATACTTGTAGGTGGTATTTATGATGATAGGTTTCTCATAAAGCCTGAAACAACCCGTTTATCCTTTGGAATCGAAGGTGTTAGTATAAGCATAACAGGTTTAGAAAAAGTATCAGCAGTAATTTAATGAGTAAGTAAAAGTTGCGGAGAGTTTACCTGTAAGCAGAAATTAAGTTGATGAAGGTATAAAACTAATTTTTAAAAAGTTATGCGCTACATCTTATTAATATAGTGAACTACGCTTAACAAAAGATTTAAAATGAAAAAACAATTAAATATAAAAGGTTGACTTATCATCAAAATGACATTATCATATATCTAAATTGATATATGCAATACGCGATGATGGGATAAGTATTTTATGACCCTTGCTGAGAGAGCCTATGTGTGGTGGAAGTAGGTCAAGGAGATTAGAAGAAAATGGTCTTGGAGCATAATAGTTTAAGCCTAAGATAGGTGAGGATTATTCGGGAGCCCCCCGTTACAGGGAAAGAGTACAATGATTTTTTAATGTACTCTGTGAGTTTATATTAGCGATAATATAATAAATTAAGGTGGTACCATGAAGTAGCTTTCATCCTTTGCATAAGCAAGGGATGGAAGCTTTTTTTATGAAAAAAATTACAAAATCGGGGGAAATTATTATGACTAAAGACTATAAAATTGAGACACAAGCCATTCACGCTGCTCAAACGATTGATGAAACTGGGTCACGCGCTGTTCCTTTACATCAAACAACAGCTTATGTTTTTGATGATGTAGCGCAGGGCGCTAATCGTTTTGCCTTAACAGAAGGTGGCAATATTTATACGCGAATCACAAATCCTACTCAGGGCGTCTTTGAAGGTAGAGTGGCTGCTTTAGAAGGTGGTTCAGCTGGTTTGGCTGTCGCTTCGGGTATGGCCGCTATTTCTTATGCTATTCAAGTTTTAGCTAAAGCAGGAGATCACATTGTAGCGACAGCTAACCTATATGGCGGAAGCCACAACTTATTTGAACATACTTTCAAGGACTTCGGTATCGATGTGACGATAGTAGATACGAGTGATTTAGCAAATGTGGACCAAGCTATTCAAGACAATACCAAGGCTGTATTTGTAGAAACAATCGGCAATCCGGCTGGAAACATTGAAGATATTAGTGGCTTAGCTGAAGTAGCGCATAAACATGGTATTCCATTAATCATTGATAATACTTTTGCAACACCTTATCTATCACGACCTATTGAACATGGTGCAGATATCGTTGTCCATTCAGCGACTAAATTTATTGGTGGTCACGGTACGTCAATCGGTGGGGTAATTGTAGAAAGTGGACAGTTTGACTGGAAACAAAATGATAAGTTCCCAGGCTTAAGTCAAGCAGATCCAACTTATAATGATCTTATTTTCGCAGATGCCTTTGGCCCAGCAGCATATACTACAAAAATTCGTGCGACGCTATTACGTGATACTGGGGCTTCAATTTCACCTTTCAATGCTTGGTTATTAGTTCAAGGCTTAGAATCATTACATGTACGTATGGATCGTCATGTTGAAAATGCAGAGAAAGTGGCTACATTCTTAGCACAACACGACAAAGTAGAATGGGTTGATTATGCGGGATTAGAAAGTAGCCCATATTATAGCTTAAAAGAAAAATACTTACCTCTAGGGGCAGGTTCAATCTTTACCTTTGGTGTTAAAGGTGGCTATGAAGGTGGGGTCAAATTCATTGAAAATCTAGAATTATTCTCTCTATTAGCGAATGTTGGAGATGCTAAATCATTAGTGGTTCACCCGGCTTCAATGACTCATAGTCAATTAACTGAAGAAGAATTAGCAGATGGTGGCATTAAACCTGAAACAATCCGTTTATCTATCGGAATTGAAAATGTAGATGATATCATAGCTGACTTAGATAAAGCATTAGCTGCGATTTAACGACTTAGTAATAGATAGATTGATGTAGGAACAATTTTATATGTTATGCAGGCTATAATTGAATAGATTATAGCCTTTTTTATCCCTTAAATTGTCAAATTAAGTGCAACACAGTTTTATAAAAGATTTCATAAGGTGTTTTCC